>JAAXZX010000002.1 GCA_012719645.1 Clostridiaceae bacterium | reverse complement strand
CCGAAATCTCCCTGAACCGGTGGATCACTTCGCCTATCTGGGCCAGGGTGGCTTCGGTTATTTCCATCCAGGAGGTGGCATCATCGGCATTCCTCCTGTATTGCATTATCTCGGCCACATCGGTCCTGAGCTTCAGGGCCTTGGACGCCACAATGGGATCATCCGACGGCATGGTGATCTTCTTTCCCGTGGCCAGCTGGCTCTGGTATTTCTGCGTCCTGTTCAGGTTGTTTGAAACATTCAGCAGAACATTGTTAATTAACATGTTATTGGTTATTCGCATAACCATACCTCCTGCAATTACGACTTAAAACTGACTGTTATCACAGTCCCAGGCGGTTTATCAGTATATCCAGTACCTCCGCATAGGTCTCGATCATCTTGGCCGCTGCCGCATAGACCTGCTGGTACTTTACAAGGTTAACCATTTCTTCGTTTAGGGAAACCCCGGATACCGACTGCCTCCTGTTTTCGATCTGCTTCATGATGCCTTCCTGGATGCCCATGTAAACGGAATACTGCTGCCCGTCCACACCCATGGTGGATATGAGGGTCTTGATGAAATCCTCGCCGCTGCCCTCCATGAACATATAGGTATTGTGGCGCATTTCAAGAATGGATTTCAGGTTCAGGTTGTTGCCGGCTTCGCCGGCCACCGATGAGGTCGCAATATTCTCCACCGGATCGCTTTCAATGTCCCAGCTTACGCAGAAATTCCTGGCGGTGAGGAACCGGGAATACCCCCAAACAAGCCTCTCATCGTAGTCCGTGCCGGGATCATCCTCAATACCCGCCGCTTCAGCCTGCCTATAGATCATTTCGATAAATCTGGCGCTGTCCATGGGTTCGCCTTCATCATCCAGCATGGTGAAAAACCTGATGCCGGATGGCTCATCCCCTTCAACCGAACTTCGTGTATACCCGTCCGCATGACCTTCGATATCATCCAGGACGCCATCTCCATTTTTGTCGATAATGCCTTCGTTGAAGGTGCGGGCAAAGACCTGGACAAACTCGTTCATCTTGCGCTGGTAGTAGGGTATCCCCTTGCAGCTTGGGGTATAGCCCTGGCCATTGGCGGCTGGGATCCCGTCGTTGCCGTCCCTCATGTCCAGGTAGCCCTTGAGTTCACCTGACTTGACATCAATCGTGTTGCCATCCTCCCAGAGGACCTCGTAAAGATTGCCCAGGTCCTCGAAATTAAGCTTCTCTTCACGGTTCACACATTTCAGATGGACTACGTGCTGATGGTCCACCAGGGCCTTGCCGCTTATGACCACGACGAAACGCTTCTCCGGCTCACCGTTGGGCAGCTTCAGGCCGGTTTCCACTTCGTAGGCCTGGCAGTTGATGATCTTGGAGAGCCTGTCCACCAGGTAGGTGCGCTGGTCCCTGAGGTCATTGGCTGTATTGCCCATTATCTCGTAATTATAGATCTGGAGGTTAAGGGTCCGGATCTGGTCGGCCAGGTTGTTGATCTCGGCCACCTTGGCATAGACCATGTTGTTCAGGTCTTCCTGCAAATGGTCAAAGTGGGCGGCAACGCTGTTGAAGTATTTTGCAACTATTATCCCCTTTTCTTTCACGGCATTCCTGATGCCGGGGTCCGAGGGGTTGGTGGACAACTGCTGAAGGGTGTCGTAAAAGTCGCTTATGATCTTGGCGAAACCTGTGTCGGAAGGCTCGTTGTATATGGCCTGCATATCGGTGAGGATCGTGTTCTTTACCGACCATTCGCCATAGTACTGGGCCTCGCTCCAGTATTTGTCATCCAGGTAAGTATCCCGGACCCTGTCAACCGAAACCACATCCGACCCCATTCCGAGCATGCCGGCCTTTCCGGCGATCAGCATTGGACGGGCGGCTTTCTGGTTGATCACCTGCCTGGAATAGCCCGGTGTATTGGTATTATCCACGTTATGGCTCACGGTAGCCATGCCCCTTTGTGAGGCGTAAAGCCCTCTCAGTGCTATGTCCAGCCCCAGGAAGGTTGTATTCTTCATATACTCATCCTCCTCCCTTTCCGGAATAATCCAGGTACTGATTATCTACCTGAAATACCCAGGCGGAAGATCACGGTTTCTATCATGGAGTTTATAACGCTTACAATTTTTGAATTGGCGTTGTATGCGTATTTGAACTTGATCATATTGGCAATTTCCTCATCCAGGGAAACACCCATTACAGTCTGCCTTATATGGTCTGACTGGCTTACCAGCAACCTGTGGCTGCTGGCCATATTGTCGGCCTCATATCCCTTGTTGCCTATATCCAGGATAATATTCTGGTAATAGGTATCCAGGCTCAGGATTTTTTTGCCGCCGGTCATAAGGTTTTCATTCCTCAGCCCTGCAATTTTAAGGGCAATGGTATTGTCCCCGTTGGCATCGGTAGTGGAGGCGGCAATATTGTTCAAATCCTTAAGGTCACGGCAGACAGTTAGGTTGCCCATCTCCAGGGGCAGGTTCGGGTCTGCAGGCTCAAAGAACAGGCCGCCGTCCAGACCTGTCAGGGTCTTGCCTGACTGATGGATATAGTTGATCTCGCGGGCCATGATGTTAATGATCGCGTTAAGCTGTTTCTTCACCGAGGAAATGATGTTCAGGTCCTCGGGGACGGTGGAGATCCGCATATTGACATTGTCATTTATATCCTTGCTGATGGACATCATAAGGCCTGGGTAGTCCGTGCTTCCGATATCATAAAGCTTGCCGCCTGTCTGCCCTGTTATGAAAGACCAGCCGCGTTCGTCGTCATAGCCGGCATCGTAGTATTGCGAATCGGTAACGACCGACAGTGTTATCCCGTGCTTATTCAGGGTGGAAATATAGCCGTTGATCATTGGATCCGTGGCCACGCTTTCGTCCCCGTTGATGCTTTCGCCTGTAAACATCAGCAGGTACTTGTTGGCATTCGGGCCTGACTTGGAGGCAACCTCGCTTATGATCTGCCCGAAATCATAAGCTGTGTCATCCATGTCGGCTGTTGGGATAGCGTTAACCAGTGCGTCTATATCCCTGCCGAAATTTACGCTCTCTAAAGGGCCGCTTCCTATGACCACAAGCCTCAGGTTATAGTCTATCCCGCGTTTGCCCAGGTCCTCCGCCATCTGCCGGATATGGTCGCGAACATTTGCAAGGTAGTTTTCTTCAGTCGTATTGGCCGCGTCTACGACTATTGTAATATCGGCGGTGGTGTTGGGGGTACCGTTGTCATAGCTGCCCTTGGCGCCGCTGACCTCGCCCCTGGCCTCGAGCAGCCCCTTTATAACACCCTGCCCCACATCAATTTCCACATCTATCCCTTCCACCTTGGGGGTGTAGAAATGGGAAAGGTCATCGTTTGGCGCCGCGTAGATCCTGGTCTGTACGCCCTTGCTCACAAGGAAATAGCCGTCAACGATGATGTCCATGTTCCCTTCAAGGCCGACCCATGTTTCCACGGTCAGAAGGGTGGAGAGCCTGTCCACCAGGACATTTCTCTCATCATAGTAGTCATTCGGGCTGTTGCCCGCCGCTTCGGCGCTCATGATCTTTACATTCAGTTCGGCTATTTTTGCGGTGATATCATTGACTTCATCGATCCTGACCCTAATCTCGTTGTTGAGATCGGTTTGGAGCTTGTTGAGCTGGGCGCCGATATGGTTCATGTTCTCCACCAGCGCCTCTGCCCTCTGCTTAAGCAGGGCGCGGATGGTCAGGCTTTCGGGAGCCTTGGACAACTCCTGCCATGCGTCCCAGAAATTATTCAGCGAATTCTGGAACCCAGCGGTCATGGGTTCGCCCAGGATAGCCTGGATATCGTTCACGGCCTTGCTCCTGGCTTCCCAATATCCCTGGGCATTGCTTTCAGCCCTGTATATATTATCAATGAAGTTGTGGCGGATTTGGCGGATCGCCTGGATGTTCACACCCATTTCAACCTTCCAGTTGTTGCCGCCGTAGGCGCGGGTATAGGCAGTCGACATGACTACGCTCTGGCGGGAGTAGCCGGCGGTTGCCAGGTTGGATACATTATGACCGGTCACCTCAAGGGCCTTCTGGTTAGCAGCAAGGCCTGACAGAGCAGTATCCAGGCCGGAAAAAATCATTGCCACTCCATGTCACCCCCTAAGACCTGATATCCAGCATGCTTCTTTTCCTGCCGGTTGATACTTCGGCTCCGGTCCTGCCGTAGGCCGGCGCCTCGGGTGCCGGCGCCGCCATCAGTTCCAGGTTGAAGTTGATATATTCCACGGCGTTTTCTATGAGCTTCTGGTTGATTCCGTTCCTTAGCATCAGCTTCACAAGTGTTTCCTTCAGTTTTGTCCTTATATCAGCGATTTGCGCAGCCTGCGGACCGGGCAGATGCTTTTCGGCCTCTTCCAGGGAAGCGTCGGCCTTAAGGCCAAGGGTCTGGTTCAGTTCCACCGCATATTGCTCGCGCACCCTGGCAATCTGTTTGCCCTGTTCCACAATTTTGCCTTCTTCCTCGGTAATTTCAGACAGTTTGGATGTGTCACCACTAACCAGGTGTTCTGTCTTCTTCTCTGCAAGTTTCAGGAGTTGGCTGTAGATTCGCCACTCATATTTCAGAGCCTTGATAAGGTTTTCGGTTAGCCTGACATCCGTCATTTTCATTCACTCCAATTTGCTGAATATACACCCTCAAAGTGATTATCGGCAAAAAAAAAGAATGGGATAACGCAATGGTTCCTCATTCCTTTCTTTCCGTATTTCACGAAATGCCTGTCAGATCTTTTTCAGCATCATCTCCGCTATCCTGGCCGCAACATCCTCGGCGGGCACGGAATACTCGCCGCTCTCCATTTTCTGCGAGATGGCGTCCACCTTGTCCCTCCTGATATCGGGCACATTCCTCAGGGCTTTCATGACAATGGAAAAATCCCTGGCAGACCCTGAAAGGGTGAGTTCATCCTTCCTGGATGCCACACTTTGGTTTTTGGTAAGTTTTTCGGTTTTTCCGGCATTCCCGTAAACGCCGGTCACTTTGGGTATATCACCCCAAATCTTCATTGCCAATCCCTCTCCCTATTAATACTGCGTTTTTTGCTGAATCCAGCAGACTAATCTTTAGTAGAAGGGAAACAGGGACATACCCCTGTCAAATACTATATCGTCACCGGTTACTCCCGTCTTAACCTCATTTTTAAAAAATCAGTGGTTCCTGTCGCGCCTGTACTCATCCAGGTACCTCAAACCCCTTGACTTGTCATCGCTCTCGGCGTTACTCCTGCGATTAAGGGAGTCATTGAGCATCCTCCCGGTGGCTATCATCTCATTGGCCAGCCTTTTTGAGCAGTTGACACAGAACCGCCCGCTTGTAATCCTGACACCGCAGTTTTCGCAAAGGAGAGCGATGGGACTGTCTGTCGCAACTTCGAGGCGGCCTTCCTTCAGGAATTTGTAGATGAGCTGCTGGCTGACTTCGGTAGCCTGTGAAACCTCCTGGATGGTGGCGCCGGGATATTCGCGCAGGAACTTGCGCACCTTTTCATATTCTTCCTCTTCCTGCTTTTTACAGACCTCACACAGCTGCGGACCGGTTATGTACGTGAAAATTTTTCTGCATCTCTTGCAGTTCCTTATCTCGGGCATCAGCAATTCCCCCCTTGCTCACAAATACAATAACATGCTGCCGTCCGCGCCCCATTTGGTCTGCAGCGCGCCGGAACCCTTACAATGAAAGTTCTAAGAAATTACTATATATATTATATCGTCATTTTTATGCTATTGCTATAACCGCCGCAAAAACCCATGAAGCTCCGGCTCCGCGCAGAGCCTGGGCGCAGGTGCCCAGGGTGGCGCCCGTGGTAACAACATCATCGACCAGCAGGATGCTGAGCCCGCTCACAACCTCTGGATCAGTGACACGGACCGAATTCTTTAGGTTTATGAGCCTCTCTTCCCTTGACGACAGGCTCTGGGGTTTTGTGTGCCTGGTCTTGGCCAGCGCGTTTTTCACAGGGATATCCATAATCTCTCCCAGGGCCTGCCCTATCCTCTCAGACTGGTTATAGCCCCTGCTCATCCGTTTCCGCCAGTGCATGGGCACAGGAACTATGAGGTCAAAATCGGGAATAAGCGGATACTTCATCATTTCTTCCCACATCAGGCAAGCAAGGGTCCGGGCAACCTTTGGCTTCCCGAAAAACTTCATGGCGTGGATGGCACGCTCAATGGAGTCCTCGTAGGTAAACGGGGCAAACATGCCATCGATCCAGGGAACCCGCGGTATACGCTCAAAGCCTTTACCGTGCCTGGGCAGGCTGGCAAGGCAGGGCTCACAGGCGCTGATCCTTACGGAATCATGAAGCAGGACGCCGCAAAAGACGCATTTTTCGGGATATAACAGCCTGATCAGCCTCTCCCGGAGGCCAGGCCCGTCAAGGCAGCAGGTTCTGGGCACACAATCTCTCCTTCAGCCCGGAATATCTCTCCCGCTCGTTGGTGTTTTCCACCATCTGCCGGAGTATTACGGGATTTCCTATGATCACCACCAAACTCTTTGCCCTTGTTATGGCGGTGTACAGCAGGTTCCTGTAAACAAGCATGGGAGGGACCTTGACAAGCGGGATCACCACAGCCGGAAACTCGCTGCCCTGGCTCTTGTGGACGGTCACCGCATAGGCATGCTCCAGGTCGTCAAGGGCGTCGAACGTGTATTCGCAGATTCTCTGGTCATCGTATTTGACCGTGAGGACCTGGCTCACCAGATCCACATCTGCGATGATGCCGGTATCGCCGTTATAGACGCCCTGGCCTTCTATAAGGCTGCCCTGCTGGTCCATCTGGGTCCATACCTTGTTATAGTCATTCCTGATCTGCATAACCCTGTCGCCCGCACGGTAGGCTATGCCGCCAAGAATCTTCTGCGGTTTGCCGTCACGGGGCGGGTTGAAGCGCTGCTGGAGCATGGCGTTGAGGTTATGGACCCCCGTATCTCCCTTGCGCATGGGTGTAAGCACCTGGATATCCCTCATGAAATCGTAACCGAACCTTTCGGGGATGTGGGAAGCGCAAAGCTCGATGACCGCATCAACCGTTTCCCGGGAGTCCAGCCTGGGGATGAAGTAGAAGTCACCCTCTTCGGTGCTGAAAATGGGCTCCAGCCCACGGTTTATCCGGTGGGCGTTGACAATGATCATGCTTTCCTCGGTCTGCCTGAAGATCCTGTCCAGCTTTACAACCGGGACCACGCCGCTCTCTATGATATCGGACAATACCTTTCCGGGACCCACCGAGGGAAGCTGGTCCGCATCCCCCACCAATACCAGCCGGGTTCCCGGTCTTATTGCCTTGAGAAGTGAACTCATGATCACAATATCTATCATGGAAGCTTCATCCATGATAACCACATCGGCATTTAGGGGGTTTTCTTCGTTTCGGGAAAAATAGACCCTGTCCTCCTGCCCGATCTCGTATGCCACCTCAAGGAGGCGGTGGACGGTTTTTGCCTCGTACCCTGATGTCTCGCTGATACGCTTTGCGGCGCGCCCTGTCGGTGCGCACAGCAGGACCGTGATGCCATGATCCTGGAACATCTCGATAAGGGCCTTGATAATTGTGGTCTTTCCTGTTCCCGGCCCGCCGGTTATTACGGTAACGCCGTTCTTAAGGGCGGTTTCAATGGCTGCCTTCTGGTTTTCGTCCAGGAAGATCCGGTTCTTTCTCTCGTAATCCGAAAGCCATCCATGGACATTCCCGGCAAGCCCATTCTCCCTGGCCTGGTTCAGGGCGATCAGCCGCCTTGCGCAGTATCTCTCCGCATCGAAAAGGTAATGGATATAGACCCTGTCGGGGTGCTGCCTTTCCACGAATATTTCAGATTCAAGCAGCAGCCCGTCAAAGGCGTTCAGGATAAGCTCCCCAGGAGCCCTTGTCAGTTTCTTGGTTTCATTTATAAGTTCGTCCTTCAGGCAGTATGTATGACCGTTAAGGGCAGAAAGGCCCAATATATAGGATATGGCGCTTTTCAGGCGGAACCCGGAAGATGGGTCGATTCCCAGTCCCAGGGCAATGCTGTCGCAGGTCCTGAATCCCAGGCCTACATCGGGTTCCATGAGCCGGTAGGGGTTCTTTCGGATCTCTCTTTCGGCTGATGCGCCGAATTTCTTCCATATCTTTGTTGCGTAAAGCGTGGATATGCCGAACTTCTGAACCAGCATGACCACACCGCGCATGGCCTCATGCTCAGAAAAGGCTTGTCCAAACTCCAAAGCCTTTTCAGCCTTTATCCCCTTTATTTCTGTAAGGCGCAGGGGATCCGACTGCAGGATGGTGAAGGTTTCTTCCCCGAATCTTGCGACTATTTTTTTAGCGGTGGATGGCCCCAGGCCCCTGATGAAACCACTGGCAAGATACCGCTCGATCTCCTCAAGTTCTGTGGGGATCTGCCTCTTGCACTGGGAAACGGCAAACTGCGGCCCATAGTCGGGATGGTTCTTCCATTCGCCCAGGGCGGTGACGGACTCGCCGGGCATGAGCATGGGCATGGTTCCCACAAGGGTGTGAACCTTTCTGCCCTCCCTGATTTCGCAAACGGTGTACCCGTTTTCTTCGTTTGTAAAGATGATGGATTTGACAATACCCGTAACCTGTTCCATCTTCCACCCGTCATGCATCAGACTTCTTGGAGCCTCTGCCAGTTATGATACAATACTTGTCCGGGTGAGGCAACAGTTCGATGGGGTACATGCGCTGCAGGTCCCTGATAATCCATGCGGCCTGCCGGTTTCCGACGGCGCCTGAAATGTACAGCTTGCCGTCTGTCATGAGCTTTTCGGGCATTTCTTCGGAAAATACCCTCCTGATAACCCCTTCCAGGCTATCCGCCGCGCCTTCGGGAACGGCAAGGATTATTCTGAAGCCCGCGTCGTAACTCTTGCCGGGCCTCTTGTTCAATAACTCCATAACCATGAGGAATATGCCATAAAAGGCAAAGACAGATAGCACCACAATTGCCAGGATCACCTTGCAGACCTCCGCATTCCGGCCATAAATGACATGTAAATAAACTCAATGACTTATTGGTTGGGTACTTATTAGCATAATATGCCTGGCGGTATATAAATGTTATCCAGTGAGTACATGCTGCCATTGGAGGACATATGGGCCTTGTGTCCATGAGACCCGTTGTTTCGGTTATAACAAGAAAAAAGGGCCTCCTGTCCCGAGTCCCTGTATAGTGGATCTCCAGAAGAACCCTGCCGCTTTTATGGTTGATATAATAAGCCAGGCCTTATGCGCTTTATTCGTGTCCGTGGCCTTATATAGCCGCTGTAAGCCGGCTTTTATCTATATTGTGCTGATTGCCCGTTTTCCGATACCGGAGGTTCTCTATCCTGCGGGTCAACCGCCTAGGCCGGCTTCCTTTCTCAGCAACTCAGCCCTGTCGGTTTTCTCCCAGGTGAAGTCCTTGTCCTCCCTGCCGAAATGACCGTAGGCAGCCGTTTTTTTGTAGATGGGCCTCCTTAGATCCAGCATCCTTATTATTCCTGCAGGGGTCAGGTCGAAATTCCTTTTTATTATTTCCGCTATTCTCTCTTCAGGGATCCGCCCAGTCCCGAAGGTTTCCACCCGGATGGAGACAGGCTGGGCTACGCCGATGGCATAGGCAAGCTGGACCTCGCAGCGGTCGGCGATTCCCGACGCAACGATATTCTTGGCCACATACCTGGCCGCGTATGCCGCGGAACGGTCAACCTTTGTGGGATCCTTGCCCGAAAACGCGCCTCCGCCATGCCGGCCCATGCCGCCATAGGTATCCACTATGATCTTTCTGCCTGTAAGGCCCGAATCCCCCTGTGGGCCGCCTATGACAAATCGCCCGGTGGGGTTGATAAGATACCGGGTTCTTCCGTCCAGAAGGTTCCGGGGAATAACAGGCCGGATAACATGTTCCATGATATCTTCCCGGATCCGGTCGTATTCCGCTTCGGGTCCGTGCTGAGCCGAGATCACAACGGTATCCACCCTGACAGGCTTCCCGTCCTCGTATTCAACAGTGACCTGGCTTTTTCCGTCAGGCCGTAAGTATGGCAGTATCCGGTCTTTACGGACCTCGGAAAGCCTACGGGTCAGCTTATGGGCAAGCAGGATCGGCATGGGCATGAGCTCAGGCGTTTCATTGCATGCAAAGCCGAACATCATACCCTGGTCCCCCGCACCGATGGCCGAAGTCTCTGCCATCCCGGCCTGATTCCTGGCTTCAAGGGCCTGGTTGACGCCCATGGCTATATCGGGCGACTGCTCGTCAATAGATGTGATCACCGCACAGGTGTCGCAGTCAAAGCCATACTTGGCACGGTCATATCCTATCTCCCGGATGGTTTCCCTGACTATCCGGGGAATATCCACATAGCATTCGGTTGTGATCTCCCCCATAACCAGCACCAAACCGGTGGTTACGGCGGTTTCACAGGCTACGCGCGCATCCGGATCACGGGCTATGATGGCATCCAGGATAGAATCCGAAATTATGTCGCATATCTTGTCCGGATGTCCCTCAGTAACGGATTCTGATGTAAAAAGCATTCCTGCTGGCATAAAACAAACGCTCCTTTCCTGTTTCTCTTTTAGCGCCGGAGCCGGGCAAGCCTTGCCAAACCGGCAGGCCTGATTCAATAAAAAAGCCCCTTCCAATGAAGAGACTTCCCAAAGCCCCTCATCTCCCAGTAACACAGCATCTGCCGCGCTCTGCGGGAATTGGCACCATTGCCGAATCGGCCGGTTGCCGGGTTTCATCGGGCCCGATCCCTCCACCTCTCTTGATAAGGCAAAATTATCAATTTGCAGGTGAATCATACCATAAGAAAATTTAAGAGTCAAGTGCGTTGACAAATGCTTTTCCCGATTAATATAATTGACTTGTGGACGATGTTTGATACAGAAAAGGCGGGCGCCGCGGCGATATGGCCGAAGCCCGGGCCGCATACCGATGCGAATCTGCCGCCGCGGAAATGATCTGTGCTAAAAGAGAGCATTTCACGAGCAGGAGGGAGTATGGCTTTGAAAAACATGAAAGATACCGCACTGGACAGCTTCCAATACACCGTTTCGGAACTGTTGATCAGGAACAAAAGCATCATGGACGGCATGACAAAGCTGGCGGATTCAAACTCCAGGATCAACAGGACCATCTCAAAGGCTGTAACCCAGTGCGGATGTATCAGGGTCAACGCCAAAAAGCAGGAATATCCCGAAGATATGGATCTCGACGATATCAACAAGGTATTGGACTCCCACGTCGAGGGCCATCTTTGCAGTTCATGCCGCGACCTTCTTGAAAAGGACATCGGCAGGCACCTTTTTTATCTCACATCCATATGCAACACCCTGGATTTAAACCTGTATGACATTATAATAAAAGAGCTGGACAGGCTCCAGCTGCTTGGAAGATACAGCCTGAGATAGGGTCGTACCGTGCCTAGAACAGGATTTGCAGCATCTCGTCGATGGTGTTTACAGGCAGTATCTCCAGCCCATGATTGTCGCGGACGGACCTGGCGCTTCCGGCAGGCATCACGCAACGTCTGAAGCCCAGGCGTGCGCACTCCGACAGGCGTTTTTCGCTCTGTCCCACGGCCCTTACCTCGCCTGTAAGGCCCACTTCCCCGAAGAGTACGGTATCATGGCTCACAGGCATATTCCTGAAACTTGACGCAATGGCAGCCACAACAGCAAGATCGGCTGCCGTTTCTTCTATTCTGAGCCCGCCCGCCGCATTCAGGTAGGCATCGAAGCTGTGGAGCTGCATTCCCACCTTCTTCTCCAGGACTGCCATAAGCATGGCAAGCCTGTTGTAGTCAAGGCCGGTGGCCATCCTCCTGGGCATGCCGAAACTGGTGGGGCATACCAGCGCCTGCACCTCCACCAGCATGGACCTGGTCCCTTCAATGAGCCCGGCCACCACCGATCCGGGCTGGTTTTCATTCCTGCCCTCCAGCATGATGGAGGACGGGTTCTGTACATCTGCAAGCCCCTTGTCTCCCATTTCAAAGAGGCCTATCTCATTGGTGGACCCAAAACGGTTCTTCACTGCCCGCAGGATCCGGTAATCCTGGCGGCGGTCTCCTTCGAAATAAAGCACAGTGTCCACCATATGCTCCAGGACCCTCGGGCCGGCGATAGCCCCCTCCTTGGTCACATGGCCCACTATGAAAACCGTTATTCCCAGTTTCTTGGCAATCCTTAAGAGGCTTCCCGTCACTTCGCGTACCTGGCTTACGCTTCCTGGCGCGGAATTCAGCTTTTCGCTGTACATGGTCTGTATGGAATCGATAACGGCAAGCTCGGGCTTGTCCCGCTCCAGCACCGCCTCAATCCTCTCAAGGCAGGTTTCGGACAACATGTACAGGCGGTTGCATTCAAGACCGATGCGGTCAGCCCTGAGCTTGATCTGACCGATGGATTCCTCTCCCGAAATGTAGAGAACGCGCTTCTTTGAGGATATGTTCGAACAAACCTGGAGTATAAGTGTGGATTTTCCTATTCCCGGGTCGCCCCCCACCAGGACCATGGACGCAGGAACAATGCCCCCGCCAAGGACCCGGTCCAGTTCGGCGCTTCCCGTGCTGACCCTGAACCCCTCAGCCGCATCAACATCGGATAACTGGATGGCGGGCGGCAGATCCTTCAATGCGGCTCTTGCGTCGGAAACCTGCCCGGCTTCATCCACTTCCTCCACAAGGGTATTCCATTTCAGGCATGACGGGCATTTACCGAGCCAGCCGCTGCTCTCGTATCCGCATTCACTGCAAACGTATT
This sequence comes from Clostridiaceae bacterium, assembly GCA_012719645.1. GTDB lineage: Bacteria > Bacillota > Clostridia > DSM-8532 > DSM-8532 > Thermoclostridium_A. Next base: position 28,244 of record JAAXZX010000002.1, on the reverse strand, counting down.
TTGTGCGAATCTTAGACATTTTCGGCCTCCGTATGGACAGGACTGTAATGAAAATATTGAGAAAAAGGGAGTCTGAAGCTCCCTTTTGATTATATCTTCTTCCATTTGACTCCGTCCGGCGTATCCATCAGTTCTATTCCCATGCTTCTGATTTTATCCCGGATCTCGTCGGCCAGCTTCCAGTTCTTTTCCTGGCGCGCTTTCTGGCGCTGGGCAATCAGTTCCTCGATCTCCCTGTCCAGTTGGGCAGGTTCTGTCTCCACAGAGGCGTTCTCTACTCCGAGGCCGAAAACGCTGTCCATTTTCACCAGGAGCTTATACAGGTCGTTTGATTTTTGGGGATGCCTTACCACATTCCATGCGACGCCCAGTGCACGAGGTATGTTCAGGTCATCGTTTATGGCTTCTTCAAAGTCTTTCAGAAAAGCGTCGCAAAGGGCCTGGTCAACGGGTTCGCTGCCGTCCCTGTGGGTGAGAGCCCCTTCCATGAACCGGTTGTACGCGGTTTGGGATGCAGCCATTCCATCCCAGGTAAAGTTCAGCTTGTTGCGGTAATGGGCATTGAGGCACATGAACCTGAAAGCCAGCGGGTTATACCCCCTGTCCCGCAGATCCTTGACCGTGTAGGTATTGTTCAGGCTCTTTGACATCTTCCCGTTGTCGACCATCATGAACTCGCCGTGAAGCCAGAAACGGACGGCAGGCCTTCCCAGCAGGGCCTCGGACTGGGCTATCTCGTTCTCGTGATGGACGGGTATATGGTCTACGCCCCCGGTGTGGATATCAAAGGTGTCGCCCAGGTATTTCATGGACATGGCGGAGCATTCAATGTGCCACCCGGGATAACCCATCCCCCATGGGCTTTCCCACTGCATGATGTGTTCCGGGGGAGCCTTTTTCCAGAGGGCAAAATCCGCCGGATGGCGCTTCTCCTCGTTAACCTCCACCCTGGCGCCCGCCATCTGGTCCTCGAGACTTATTCCCGACAGCTTGCCGTAACCGGGGAACTTCGAGATGTCGAAGTAGATCCCGTCGCTGGTTTCATACCCGTATCCCTTCTTCACAAGCTCTTCCACAAAGGCGATCATCTCGGGGATATGGTCGGTTGCCTTGCAGATGATCTCGGGCTTTTCTATGTTCAGCGCGTCCGTGTCCTCCATGAATACCCGCGTGTAGTATTCGGCTATCTCCCATGGGGTCTTTTTCTGCTCCCTGGCTCCCTTGAGCATCTTGTCCTCGCCTTCGTCCGCATCCGAAACCAGGTGTCCTACATCGGTAATGTTCATTACATGTCTTAGCTTAAATCCGTTATATTTCAGGACGCGCCTCAATATATCCATGAACACATAAGTCCTGAGATTCCCGAGATGGGCATAGTTATAGACAGTGGGTCCGCAGGAGTATATCCCGACCTCGTTACCGGACATGGGGACAAACTCGTCCTTGCTCCTGGTAAGCGTATTGTAAAGCTTCATTATACATTTCACTCCTTGGCCGTTTGTTCGCTGGCGCCGTCACTGCAGTCGGGTTCATTCTTCAGCATTTTCCGCATGTTGCCGAGCGCATCTTCATATTTCAGAACTACTTTTTTAAGCTGTTCTATCTCGTTGCGCAGGCGGCAGAACTCCTGGGAAACAGGGTCGGGGTTATGTATCTGGTCCAGTTCAAAGGACGGCCGTATTTTTTCGCCATCCCTTTTGACGGCACGGCCGGGAACGCCCACAACGGTGGTGTTGGGCTCCACCTCGCCGGTGACCACGGCATTGGCGCCGATCTTGGAATTGTCTCCCACCTTGAATGGACCCAGGATCTTTGCCCCGGCTCCGATAAGCACATTATTCCCTATTGTCGGGTGTCTTTTTTTGCCCTTTTCTTTTCCTGTTCCGCCCAGTGTCACGCCGTGGTAGATGGTGCAGTAGTCGCCTATTTCGGCGGTTTCACCGATTACCACGCCCATTCCGTGGTCTATGAAAAGGCATTTGCCTATCTTTGCCCCTGGATGTATCTCAATGCCGGTCTTGTGCCGCGTGCGCTCGGAAATGGCTCGTGCGATGAAATACATGCCCTTTTTGTGGAACCAGTGCGCCCGCCTGTGCCTTCGCACAGCCCTGTAGCCGGGATACTGGAAAACGACCTGCCACACGCTTCGCGCCGCCGGATCCCGTTCATATATTGATTTGGCTTCCTCGTACCATTTGAACATATCATTCACCCTATAAAAGGAAGTCTTCCTGTCATTCTTTTATTCCATATTCCTGATATGGTTACTACACATTATAATTCATATCCCGTTTCATAACAAGAAAAACATCCTTCTAAGTCCTTTCAAACCTGAAGGATGTATCTCCCGGGAATATTGAAAATGGAGTGCTGCGGCAAAGGGTCGCATGAGCTGCCGCGGGTTGGCTACCCTATTTCCATGGCCTGGCCGTTGTTGGCGCAGATGGCGGCTGCGCCCACGGCCGTGGCAAACTCCGCGTTTTCAGGGATGATGAAGTTCACATCGAACAGCAGGGACAATTTGGAGAACACGTCTTTTGCCTGTGGCACATTGGTCAGGTTGCCGGTTAAAACGACGTCCTTCACATGCTCTGTCCTGGTGGCGAAAACCGACATCATGCCGATTGCCTGGAATACCAGGTTGATGATGCCCATGGCCACATCGGCCTTGGTGGCAAGATCGCTCATTTTTCCGAAATTTGAGGCCGTGGTGTCGGGCAGAAGATTGGTGACGCCTTCCCTCGATATGTCGCCGATGGTCAGGTCTATGTGGTCCAGGCTGCCTCCCTCTGCCATTTTGATGATATCGTCAAAATTCCGGATATTCAGCATCCTGTTGGAAAGCCCCAGGAGCGTTCCTCCGCCGATGCCGGTGCCACCAAGGTGAACCACCTGGTCATGGTCGGCCATGACAAAGGCTGTACCGGTTCCCATACTGACAACAATAGCCCGCTCAAGGCCGCTCAGAAAGAGGCCGCCCATGCCTATGGCCAGAAACTCGTCAACCTTTGCGGTGGGCACGCCAAGGAGCCGCTCGGTAAGGTAGCTTGAACCCACACCGGTTATCATGATCTTATCCACATCAGCAAGTGCCAGGCCATTATCATTTAAAAACCTTCCAAGGGCGCCGTAAACCGAGGCCACGGGATCCGTGGCTTTCACAAGGATAGGGCTTATTATCCTGCCCTCGGAATAGCCTATAATTTTGGTTGAAGTTCCGCCAATATCTATTCCGACAATTATACCCATAATATACCTCTTTATTTGCCGTTATTTGCCGTTTTGCTGAAACGATAATACGCCAGGGCTATCGGAGTGGTTATAATCCCGCTGATAATCGCCTCGGCAATTGCATTTGTGGTGAAAACAGCGATTAGAAACGCGCCGAATGCCATCCCCAGCTTTTCAACAACTTCCTTTGCATAAACAAGATACAGCATCAGGAACACCAGTCCCGTATTGGTCAGGCTCCCTGCTATTCCCCCGATAAAGGCGCTTACGGTGTTTTTTACCGGGGATTTTTTAAAGAGTTTGGATATCCCAATGAAAACATAATAGGACGCCACCCCTATAAACATCCTGGGAAGCACCGAGATCAGCGGGTTTATGAATAATGGATCCAGAACGGTTACAGGCCTTGTTGCCGCATGAATCAAGGTAATAATCCCGAACGAAGTACCCATAATGAACCCTGCGACAGGCCCGAGAATAACTCCTGTTATTATCGTCGGAATCTGGACGATTGTTGCGCTGATTGTTCCCAGTGGTATCATTCCGAGGGGAGTCATATCGAGGATGATAGTGATGGCAAGCATAAGCCCGAGCAAAGCCAGGCTCCTGGGGTTACTGAACAGTTTCTTCATTTTTTGACCTCCGTTCTCATTCCCTTTGCGGGATATAAGTCGAAATATTCTTTTGAAAAGGATTATGTTCGGTTTTCCGGCGGAAATACCGACACAGAAATAATAGCACAGACCCTCAGGCAGTATCAAGAATTTTTTCTTGAGCCTGGAGGCCAGGTTGATTTAGATCGTTCCATTGATCTGTAAATTATGATAAAATTACACACAATAAGACAGGTGATTTAATTGATACATGTATTTATTGTCAACCCGGTTGCCGGCAAGGGCAGGTCGTCCGCCCTGATCAGCAGCATTGAAGAGCGGTTCCGCAATTTCCCGGAACCTTACCGCATTGAAATAACGAAGCACCCCGGCCATGCCACCGAAATAGCAAAAACGCTTTCGGCCGAAGGCGTCCCCATGCGTATTTACTCGGTGGGAGGGGACGGAACCCTTAATGAAATCATCAATGGCATCTCCGGCCTGCATGTCGAGCTGGGGATAATCCCATGCGGCTCGGGGAATGACACCATACGATCCATCTACAGTATTACCGATCCCCACGTCCTTTTAAAGATCCTGCCGTTAGCCACATCCACCCTTCTGGACCTGGGAAAGATCAACGGCAGGTATTTTATCAATATAGCATCCATCGGATTCGACGCGGAAGTGGTGACCTTAAGCAGGAAATTCAAGCGTATACCACTAATTTCGGGCCCAATGGCCTATGTCATGGGGGTCCTGACCGCAGTTATCGGCTTAAGGAAGCGCAAAGTCAGGATAATCATCGATGACGCGCCGGAAAGAGTCAATGAACTGCTCCTTTGTGCCTTTGCAAACGGGAAGTTTTACGGCGGCGGCATGAAGGCAGTTCCCCAGGCCGATATGACAGACGGCATCATGGATATCTGCGAGGTGGAAAACCCCGGCAGGATAAGGCTTCTGAAATTCTTCCCGGCTTTCATGAAGGGTGAGCATACCGGCCTTAAGGAAGTTACCATGCACCGCTGCAAAAGGGCAGAGATTATTGGATCCAGGCCCTTCCCGATCAATTATGACGGAGAAATAACAAAAGATACCCGGGTAACGGTTGAAATCGTACCCGGGTCGCTGCGTGTCCTTATACCCTGATGGCTGATATCAGAATTTCATGGGTTCGCCCGTTACCTCGAAATCGGCGTTCAGCACTTCCTTTCCTGTTAGACTCAGGCTCCTGGCGTCGGGCTGGCTTCCTCCCACATATACTCTGAATTTTCCAGGCTCGAGCACGATATTCCCCTCATCATCCACCAAGGCCATCTGCCTGGGGGTCAGCTTGAAGCTGACGGTCTTTTCCTCGCCTGCCTTCAGGAAGACGCACCTGATGCCGTTAAGCTGCCACCTTGGAACAACGGCGCCGGCTTCCATATCCTTCAGGTATAGTTGGGCAACTTCATACCCGTCATACTTGCCCGTGTTTCTGATGGTCACCGAACATTCGAAGGACTCGCCGGCCTTTATCCTGTCAGCGCTCAGCGAGAGGTTCGAATAATCGAAGCTGGTATAGCTTAATCCGAATCCGAAGGGATACAGGGCTTCTGTTTCCATGTATTTATAGGTCCTGCCCTTCATGCTGTAATCCCTGAAATCGGGAAGATCCTCGGCGCCGTAGTAGAATGTCACCGGGAGCCTGCCGCATGGGTTGCTCCTGCCGAATATGATGGAGGCAACCGCATGGCCGCCCTCTTCCCCCGGGTACCAGGCCTGGAGAACAGCGTTGGCTTTTTCATCGGCCAGGCGGAGGTCCAGTGCGCTACCCGCCAGGACAACCACAATAACAGGCTTACCCGTTGCCAGTATGGCTTCCAGGAGCTGGACCTGGCATTTTGGAAGGCTCAGATCAGCTTTATCGCCTGAGAAGTATTCATTGCCCGTATCCCCTTCTTCGCCCTCAAGGGACTCGTCAAGCCCGAGACAAAGGATGGTGACATCGGCCTTCTCCGCGCAGGAAACTGCCTCGGACAGGCGGTCGGGTCCTTCTCCAAGCATCCTGGACAGGCCTTCGCTGAACTGGTCGGCGAGGGCTGAACCTACTGAATAGAATACCCTTTTGTCCTTTCCGAGAATATCCCGGATGCCTTCCAGGACAGTGACATATTTGGACGCGGTGCCGTAGTAATTGCCCATGAGCGCCTTGCGGCTGTCGGCATTGGGCCCTATGACGGCAACCGAGTTGATTTTATCCAGGTCAAGGGGAAGAATCCCGTCATTCTTGAGCAGGGTGATGGATCTTTCGGCCACCTCCCTTGCCAGGTTCCTGTGTTCCTGGCAATCGTTGACCTCGTAAGGGATCTTTGTATAAGGCACATTCTCTTCCTTGTCAAACATGCCCAGCTTCATCCTGGTCATCATCAGGCGGGTCACCGAACGGTCTATGTCTTCCTCGGTGATAAGCCCTTCCTCAAGCGCGATGAGCAGGTTTCCATATGTATTGCCGCAGTTGAGATCACACCCGTTTTTAACAGCCAGGGCCGCCGATTCGGGAGCTGTAGCCGTTACCTTATGGTGGAGGTGGAAGTCCCGGACTGCCCAGCAATCTGAAGTAACATGCCCCTCAAAGCCCCATTCGCCGCGGAGGATGTCCATAAGGAGGGTCTTGCTGCCGCAGCAGGGCTCGCCGTTGGTCCTGTTGTACGCACCCATGACAGATTCCACTTTTGCTTCCTTCACACATGCCTCAAATGCGGGCAGATAGGTCTCGCGAAGATCCTTGGGGGAAGCTTCGGCATTGAAGGAATGCCTCTCGGCTTCGGGGCCGCTGTGGACCGCAAAATGCTTTGCGCATGCCGCAACCTTCAGGTATTTTGGATGGTCTCCCTGGAGCCCCTTGACGAAGGCTACGCCCAGCCTGGAAGTAAGGTATGGGTCCTCGCCGTATGTTTCATGGCCGCGTCCCCACCTGGGATCCCTGAATATATTAACATTGGGCGACCAGAAGGTAAGCCCCTTGTAAATGCCTCTGTCATTCTTCCTGCTATATTCATGATGCTTGGCCCTTGCCTCATCGGATATGACCTCGGCCACCCTTTTTATCAGGTCCTCGTCAAAGGTAGCTGCCATACCGATGGCCTGTGGGAAAACCGTTGCGGTTCCGGCCCGGGCAACACCGTGGAGCGCTTCGTTCCACCAGTTGTACGCGGGTATTCCCAGCCTTGGTATGGCAGGGGCGTTGAACAGCATCTGGGACACCTTTTCCTCGATTGTCATCCTGGAAACAAGATCTCTGGCTCGCTCTTCAAAGCTCTTCGACTCGTCGAGATAAACGGGACAGTCACTCATTTGCTTTTCCTCCTTGGAAGTAATTGATACAATCATTTTATACCAATCTATGACATTATTGAATACCTATATAATTTGGGTTTAATAAGTCAGCCTGTTCTCGGGTCTGTTAACAAGGCAGAAGCCCGGTGGGTTTTCCGGGTTGGGTTTATTGTAGGTAAACGGCTTCCCGTCCAGTCCCATGAAAATGCCTCCCGCCTCAATCGCGATGACCTGCATGGCCGCCGTATCCCATTCCATGGTCTTGCCGAAACGGTAGTAGGCCTCTACTTCCCCCCGGGCAAAAAGACAGCCTTTATAAGCGCTTCCGGCAACAACTATATGCCTGATGCGGTTTTTCTCGATAAGCCTGTCCAATTCCCGGGTGCGATGATGCCTGCTGACCGCCAGGCGGATATCGCCTGTCCGGTCAGACACCCGGAGGGACTGTTCCTTTTCATTGTCCCTGCACCAGAATGCGCCATGGTTTTCAGCCGCATAATAGAATTCCCCGAGCACAGGAACATAGATAAGTCCGGCAATGGGGACACCATTCCGTGCCAGGGCAATATTCACCGTGAACTCACCGTTTCTGCCGACAAACTCCTTCGTTCCGTCCAACGGGTCAACGATGAAACAGTATTCCTTTGACAGCCTGGATAAATCATCGGCCGATTCCTCAGCCAGGACGGGGATCAGGGGATACTCATCCTTAAGTCCCCGCACGATAAGTTCATTGGACATCCTGTCAGCCATGGTGACAGGGGTGTTGTCCTTCTTGTATTCCACGGTGAAGTCTTCCTGGTATATCTCGAGTATCTTTTCACCCGCCGCAGCCGCTAGCTCCCGGAACAGGCCAATTACCCTGCTTGTGTTCATTCTGCGCCCCTTTCGTCCGCTTTCACCGGATTATCTTCCGATCTTTATATATTCCCTTTTATTATTGCGGTCAACCACTTTATAAGCCTCTCTCACGGGGCATCCGCAGGCAAGGCTTTCTGCCAGGACCGTATCAAGGTATTCGCAGGGGAATTTCAGGCAATACCCGCAGCCCATATGGGATATCAGGCATGGCGTCGCAATAACCTCGAAGACCAGTCCCTTTCTTTCAAATATCCGGCAGATCCTGTATGCGTAATTCCCTGAATCGTAGAGGGCAATGCATTCCATCGGCACGCACCATAACGAGTATAGTTCCCACTTATATGCTATTCGGCATCCCCGCCCTCTGTCACTTATGATCTTTTCTGCCATTGACACGGCAATCAGACCTATAGTACAATAGACTCTGCAATCCACGGGCGCCCATAGCTCAGCAGGACAGAGCAACGGTTTCCTAAACCGTGGGTCGGGGGTTCGAATCCCTTTGGGCGTACCAGAGCCTCAAGCCTTTATGGGTTCGAGGCTTTTTTGTTTTGAGTAAAACCAGGCAAATCTTTTCTTGATGAGTTGGGGGTAAAAGCGCAGGTTCGCCTTTCCGTGAGAGTAATCCTTAGTTGGCTTATGGCATGGGTTTATGGTATTATTTGAATATCAGCTTATAATCAAAAAATTATGATACAGGAGGTCATTATGCAACTTAAAGGTTCAAAAACAGAAGCCAATCTTTGGGCGGCATTCGCCGGGGAATCCCAGGCAAGAAACAAATACACCTATTATGCTTCTAAGGCCAGGAAGGAAGGCTTTAACCAGATCGCGGCTATTTTCGAGGAAACAGCCAATAACGAAAAGGAGCATGCAAAAATCTGGTTCAAGCTGCTTCATGACGGAATCCCTTCCACGGAAGAAAACCTGCTTGATTGTATAGCGGGCGAGCATTATGAATGGAGCGACATGTACGCAAAATTCGCCGAAACTGCCGAGGAAGAAGGCTTTACCAGGATAGCCGAGTTATTCAGAGGAGTAGCGGCCATTGAAAAGCACCACGAAGAGCGTTACCAGAAGCTCCTGGATAATATCAGGGAAGGCAGGGTTTTCCGCCGTGACGGCAAACAGGCCTGGATCTGCGGGAACTGCGGACATATCCATTACGGGGATGAGGCGCCAGAGGTTTGCCCCGTATGCGACCATCCCAGGGCTTACTTCTCCCTGGTGGCTGATAACTATTGATCAACAGGCGCCCTTTATCCTGAAAATCTTAATTCAAGCGATAAGACCGGGGGACGCAGGTATGGGCTCATAAATCCCATCCTGCAAGCCCGGTTTTTTCATATGCTTTCCTGGAAACGGTGATCACGTTTTATGGCCCGAAGAATGCCTGGACCACCTTACCTGTGGGGCCGATCCTCATCAAAAAGGCCGGGATTGAGTTTAACACGGCATCACGGTACTGGATATATATATTGAGAGTTAAAACCATTTCCTCCTTGCTTATCGGTTCATAAAATCCTATGGTGCCATCATCCCTGACCGGAATTATCCCGGCGTCATATGCCCTGATGACATCCAGCCATGAAGATGCCGGTATGGATTTGAGATCCTTGATTTCTGACATCAGGATAAACAACTTGATGGTATCCAGACTTGACACTACATGCCTGCTCATAATGGTTATGGCATCGCCCCTGGTCATGGTTTTGCCGCCTGTTCCCCTCCAGCTTTCGTCCAGGATTCCCTTGTCAATGGCAGCATTCAGGCATGACTGGGCTGCGCCGCTTCCGCCCGCGTCCGCGGAAGAACTTTTGATACTGGCCAATACCCGCAGAAAATCCTCCCTGGTTACATCCGCGGCATAATCGAAGCGTCCTTCCTCAATTCCGGAGATATAGCCGTTTTCATAGAATTTATGGATGATATCCGCCGACTCCCTGTACCGCATATCATAGAAACCTTTGGCCTGAAGGCTGATATCCCGGCTGACCAGCTCAAATCCGTATTCAAACAGCCTGTAGGCATCTTCAAACATTCCGCTTCGGCTGGGATGCTTCATAAGGACGAGAATCAGTTCAACTCCGTCACTGTTCCTGGCGCAGGCCACAAAAACGTTCTGGGCGGCCTTCGTATAGCCGGTTTTGCCTCCCACAACAGTAAATAAATCGGACTGGTATTTCGGATCTGTCAATAACAGGTCGGTGCTCTTCCTGCTTCCCCTGGTTTCGGCATTCATATTGGTAACCGGCAGGTCATATTCGGTCAGTCCGATGATCTCCCTGAAGGTATGGTTGCTCGTGGCATAACGCATGATTTGGGCCAGTTCGCGCGCGGTGGTCTGATGATCGGGATACCCGTCTTCCACATCAAGACCCGACGGATTTGAGAAGTTGGTGTTTGACAACCCAAGCTCCCGGGCCTTCCGGTTCATGAGTTCGACAAAACCGGGGATGCTGCCGCCTACACCCTCAGCCAGCGCGTTGGCGGCGTCATTGGCCGAACTTATAAGAGTCATGCTGAGAAGATCCCTGAATGTCAGGACCTCTCCTTCCTTAAGACCCATATTGGAGCCGCCGATCCCGATGCCATCCACGGCTGCCCTGCTGACAGTGGTCGTCTGCTCGTAATACCCCGATTCGATGGAAATGATGGCAGTCATGATCTTGGTCGTGCTGGCAGGATACTGTTTTTGGTCCGGGTTTTTTTCGCAAAGGACCCGGCTGTCCGCCGCATTGATCAGTATATAGCTTTCGGCCTGGGTCTCGGGCAATTCCGGGACGGACGGAGGACTTCCTGCATAAACCGGGGTTATGGTAAAGCCTATAAGTAAACAGACAGCCAGCAATAGAGAGATACCTGTTTTCCGCATCGTGTGGCTCCTTCGTAATATGTTCCAGTTGGCCCATTGGTTGTAAGCCGCGTCGTGCGCATAGTTTCAGCCTGAGTGACTTATTCAGTTAACCATTATATCCCCGAAAAATCAAGGCGTAAACCCTTAATTCGCTTAAAATGGCCTGGAATCCGCATCACAGCGATATGCGCGGTTGTTGAACGCTCCCGCGCTGTGCTATAATAATGGCAACCTTACTATTGAACTGTAACAGGAGTTTTTATGCAAAGCATACTTGAGAACATGGAAAGCTGTGTGGGCTGTTCTGCCTGCGCCCAGCGCTGCCCGGCGCTGTGCGTTTCCATGGTTCCGGATGACGAGGGATTTTTGTTTCCCCTGATCGATGAAAAAAGATGTACGGACTGCGGGTTGTGCAAAAAGGCCTGCCCGGTCCTGAACGCCGGCAGCACAGAGCCGGACCCGGAGCAAAGCGGCTTCCCGAGGGCCTGGGCAGCCTGGTGCCTTGACGATGGAATACGCCTGAGCAGTTCCTCGGGCGGCTTGTTTTCCATGTTTGCCGAATCCTGCCTCAGGAAGGGCGGTACGGTTTTCGGCGCCGCCTTCGACAGTGATTTCACAGTGCGGCATACAGGGATCTCAAGGATAACGGACCTGGACTCCCTGAGAAGGTCCAAATACGTGCAGAGCGACATAAACATGTGCTACAGGGAAACCGAAAAACTCCTGAAGGAGCAAAGGCCGGTGTTGTTTTCGGGTACGGGCTGCCAGATTGCCGGGCTGAAATCCTTCCTTGGAAAGCAATACCCTGGGCTTCTGACCATTGATGTGGCCTGCTACGGCGTTCCATCCCCAAAGGTATGGTCCATGTACCTCGATGATATGAAAAAACGATACAAGAGCGATATTTCCGCCATTTCCTTCAGGGATAAGAGGAACGGCTGGAAGGACAGCCGTATGCACATCAGTTTCAGAAATGGCCGCGATTATTGCCGCACCCTGGGCAAGGATCCCTTTTTCATCGGATTCGGAAAGAACCTGTTGAGCCGGAAATGCTGCTTCAACTGCCAGTTCAGGCATCCCGGCACCCGGGCTGATCTCACCCTGGCAGACTTCTGGGGCGCAGAGAAGATTATGGGAATAGATCCGGGAGATAATAAGGGGATATCGCTGGTTATTGCAAATACTTCCAGGGGTGAAGCTGCCCTGACGGCCATCCGGGAAAAATGCTTCATTGCCGAGGCTCCGTTTGACGAAGCAGTTTCGTGGAACCCGCGGCTTACTGCTTCGGCGGACATTCCACTCAACAGGCCGCTGTTTTTTGCGGACATGAACAGGGGTATGAGGTTTCCGGCACTGAAACGGAAATATATGAACCCTGTTGTACAGAGCATAAAATTATGGGTAAAAAGAACTCTGGGCGAAGGCGTGGCCGGGAAACTTAAAAAGCTTATCAGGGTATAACTATATGGCATAATGACTCCGGCGCACCGGGCGAAAACCCGGCAACCGGGCCGGAGTTCCTGCCAGAAGGCGCTGTTTCAGCGTTTCCATGGAGGTAAGGGTTTGAGGTCAAAGATTTCTGTGTACAATACGAGCAGCGCCATGCTGCTCCAGGTTGTAAACATGGTCATCAATCTGATCCTTCCGCGGATCATTGTACTGGAGTACGGTTCTGCTGCCAACGGCCTTGTGAACTCCATCAGGCAGTTTGTCCAGTATATTGGCGTCGTGGAAGGCGGCTTGGCATTCGCTGCGGTTTATGCCCTTTACAAGCCTCTGGCCTGCAATGACCAGGAAAAGATCAACGGCATACTGTCGGGCACCAACAGGCTTTATAACTACTCCGGGCTGATTTTCTCCGGGCTGGTCCTGATAGGCACGTTTGTCTATCCCGCTTTTGTACAAAAGGAAGGTATCAGTACGCTCACCATTGGGATGCTGGTCCTGATCATCGGTGTCCAGGGCTCACTGGAGTTCTTCGCCATAGGCAAGTACAAAGCCCTTTTCACCGCTGACCAGAAAAGCTATGTCATCTCCCTGATAAACGCCATGGCCGTGTCAATAAACGCCGCTATAATCATTGTCCTGGCCCGGATGCACCTTAATATAGTACTGGTCTGGTTGTTTTCCCTCAGCAGTTTCATTTTCCGCACGCTGGCATATGTAGTTTATGCCCGGACCAGGTACAAAAACCTGGACTTCAGCGCAAAACCCGATATCAAGGCGCTGGACAAGCGCTGGGATTCCCTGATCCTTCAAATCCTCGGGGTGGTTACGGTTGGGACGCCTCTCCTGGTAATCACCTTTATATGCGGCCTTAAGGAGAGCAGCGTCTATACCGTATACAACATGGTTTTTGCCGGTGTCCTTTCCATCCTCTCCACCTTCAATAACGGCCTGTCCGCTATTTTCGGCGATATGCTGGTAAGGAACGAGAAAGAAACCTTCCAGAAGGCATATAAGCAATATGAGTACCTCTATTACGCCCTCCTGGGCTGGGCATACGCCTGCGCAGCCATTCTCATCATGCCGTTTATCCGCGTTTATACCATGAATATGACCGACGTCAACTATATCCGGCCGGAGATCGGCCTGCTCTTTGTGCTTTCCGGCATACTTTACAATACCAAGACTCCGCAGGGCATGCTGGTGATATCAGCCGGACTGTATAAGGAAACCAGGTACCAGACCCTGGCCCAGGCAATCATCAACATAGCTGTATCGGTTGCCCTGGCCCCCGGTTTGGGGATTGCTGGCGTGCTGCTGGGCTCGGTGGTGTCCAACCTTTACAGGACAATAGACCTGGTCATATTCATACCCAGGGTGTTGACAAAATTGCCCATTATGATGACCGTCAGGCGCCTGGCCCGGATGCTCGTCCTGTTTGCCGCCAGCATATTCCCGCCGCTGTATTTCCTGAATATCATGTACAGGACACCGGATGGGTACCTCGGGTGGCTCCTCTGGGCTATTCCTACGGGCCTGTGGTGCCTGTTTGTGTTTGCGGCGGGAAATGTTATCATGGAAAGGAAAACGGCGCGGGATATCCTTAACAGGGTGCGCGGGATGCTCTCCCGAGGGAAGACGGCATGACTGCATAGCCCAGGTAAAAACCCGAAGGCGGAGGCTTTAAGGCCCCCCGGGCAATGGCCGGGTCGTCGCGGAAAGGTTAAGTGGATCGATATGAATGTTGGCCTGATCACATTTCATTATGCCCACCATTACGGGGCCCAGCTCCAGGCTTACGCCCTGCAGAAAGCCGTGGAAAAGCTTGGTTTTCCCTGCGAAATCATAGATTATGTCCGTCCTGACACGATCGAGGGGAGCAGCCTCTTCAAGAAAGGAGCATCACCCGGCGCCATACTATCCAATATTCATACCCTATTCCGCCTCCCCTCCTTCAGGAGGAGGCATCAGCGGTTCAACAGCTTTGTAAATGAGAACATGAAGCTCGGCGGGAAGCGTTACATGAGCATTGATGACCTCCTGGCGGACCCACCGGTTTATAACAGCTATTTGTGCGGAAGCGACCAGATATGGAATCCCATGATCTTCAGACCGGCAGGCCTTGATCCGGCTTTTTTCATGCCTTTCGCCGGTGAGAAAAAAAGGATAGCCTATGCCCCGAGCTTTGGCCTGTCCGATATTCCCGAACCCTATGCGACAAGTCTCAGGGAATACCTGTCAGGTTTCAGCGCATTATCGGCAAGGGAGCAGTCAGGTTCTGAAATCATCCGAAAGCTAACCGGCAGGGAGGCTGAAGTAGTTCTCGACCCTACCATGCTTCTTGATGAATCTGACTGGCTGCAGGTCTGCTCCAATGAAATGCGGGACACGCCCTGCATACTCTGTTATTTTATATCAGATCCCACGCCTTTTTCGGATTCTATCCAATGGATCTCCAGTAAGCTGAAACTCCCTGTGGTCATGCTCTGCGGCTCCAGGAAATCCATTCCCGGAGCGGCAGCCCGTGTCTATGACGCCGGGCCAAGGGAATTCCTGGGGCTTATAAGGAATTCAGCCTTTGTATGCACCAATTCATTCCATGGCACTGTTTTCTCCATACTTTTCAGAAAGGGGTTCTGCTGCTTTGAGAACAGCGTCAAAGCGAAACGGCAGCCGGACGGTTCGCGCCTGTTCAGCCTTCTTGCCAGGCTGGGGCTGACAGACCGACTAATTGCGTCATCACAGTGCCAATCCATGTCGGAAAGGTTTGAGCCGGCTATCGATTATCACTCGGTTATGGAAAAACTCGGACAGGAAAGGCAAAAATCGCTTGACTACCTGAGAAAGGCCCTTGAACAGGCGTGAAGCGTCATGTGCAGTTTCATGCATCCTCCTGCAGCCTTTCCCCATCTTTCCGGGCAGCCAGCCTGAAGGCAGTTATTATGAGGCCCATAAAAACCCAGAAAAGCATCATGGCCCGGGGATAATACCACACATACTCCACCAGCGCTATAACCAGCAAGCCCATAAGTCCCGAAACACCGGCCTTCAATACATTCTGCAGGTACGGATCAGCATCCTCGCCGAATATGATGCGCAGGGATTTTTTAATTGTGCGCACCATCCAGCCCAGGAAGGACAACAGTCCAACTATGCCGGTCTCAAGTATAATCTGGAGATAGAGGTTATGGGCGTGAAGAGGAGTACTCTTTGTGACTATTTCATAGTTCTCGGCGACCCTTTTTACAGCATCGCTCCCAAGGCCGATGCCGGTATGCCAGAAATCTCTAACGGCCGGCCATATGGTTTCCCAGATTTCAAACCTGTATTTTATGGATGTGTCCTCCAGATTTGTGATGGTGGATATTCTGCGCAGGACGGTATCGGGAAGAAAAGGCACAGCCAGGATGCCGAGTACCGCAAACAGCGGGATAAGGCTCTTCCTGACAAGGAATATGAAAACAACGACTGCCACCGCCAAGCCGACATATCCTGATCTGGAATACGTCATCAGAAGGGCAACCAACGAAGGCAGGGCAGCCAGCCCAAACAGTGCTTTTTTCTGCCATCCCCTGGCGCTGAGAGCGATGGCAGGAAAGAAAGGAATGAACATGACGATGACCTGGGCGAAGATATTGCTGTTTCCGAAAACAGAGTATACACGCCCGGGCATGCCTTCATTAAGGTCCACGTCTACCTGGGCCTGGATGACCGGAACGCCTACTATACCCTGGTAGAGACCGTACAGGCCGGAAATCGCAACCCCGATCATAATGATCTCCAGGACTGTAGATAGCTGTTCCTTTGTCCTGATAGTGCTGATCAATATGAGCATCAGCAGAAAATCGGTGCCGTAAAAGGCTATGAAACGAAGGCTGAGGGATGGATGCGTTGAAAAGACCTGGGCCAGCAGGATCGACAGCAGGAACAGGAATAAAAACAGGTCCATGGCCTTGACAGCAAACCTGGCGCTCCTGTCTCCCATTGTCCTGATCAGGAAAAGACCGAAAAGGACTACTGCCGCCAGGGTGCTGTACCGGTTGTTCCAGTGGGAAAAGGGTATCATGAAGGAAGCCAGGACAAACATGGCGGTCAGCTCAGGCACATGTCCGGCAAGGAAGCTCAGCAATTTATACAGCAGGCTTGCCTGGAACCACTGCTTCAGGCGGGTATACAACCTTCCCAGAAGTTCCGGGACAAGGTTGAACAACCAGTCCGTGAACCGTAATACAGCGCTGTGTTCCCACATGCCAACCAAAGCTCCGTCCTTTCTGCACCAGTTGACAATAAAGCTGTTGTTCCAGACATTCATAAACCAGGACGAAAACCGGACAATCAACCTGCAGGTCAGGCTATCTTTCCAGAGCTTTATGATATATCTGACAGGCCTGTTAAGCCATTGTACGATAACACTACTCTCGAACAAGACTGATCTCCCTATTTCTTTTCAATATCCTTAATCCTGGTGAACAGCATGGTATCACCCACGTATAAAGTGGTTTCCCGGAAGACATAGTAGTTGGTGTTTCCGATATTCACAACCTTGCCGCTGAAGACCCCGGTACCCTCGACTGTGAACTCCAGCGAACAGTAACCTTCTTTTGAAGAGCGCACAACCTTTCCCTCGTTATCAACGCCAAAGGTCATGTCGGGCTTCTTTTCGATTTTTGTAACCTTGCCCAGGTACGCGGACGTCACCCTGTCGGTAACCGGATCGTCCATCTCGACATTGTCCGCGGCATACTCAGGAAGGCTTTCGATAATAAATGTAATCGCGACAGGCTCCTGCTTCGCAAGGGGGGTAACGATCCTCGCCTTTCCGAACTTGTTGTATAGAAAAATACCAGCAGCCAGAATGATAAGAATAATGATCAGATCGATTAGATTGATCTTCTTGAATAATCTGCCTTTGTCATCAATAATCATGGAGACAACCCCTTTGTCCAGGTTTATGGGTAGAGCGTGAATCAGCCGTTCTGAGGCGAGTAAAACCTACTCGGCTTAAATCATTATACGCATATAAACCGAGTGAGATCAAGCATTTAATATATTCTTAACAGTGCGTTAACCTGGACAGCAAAGACAAGATACCGCCTGCAGGGCATACTGCTGCAGGCCAACAGCCTGAAGTCTCCAAATATTAGCCTTGATTGCGCTGACAGCAGGATGTTACATTTATGGTAAGAGAACCTGCCGGCCTTGCCGGCTAAACACGGGGTATGGAAATGTTGAGGATACTATATCTTATCAATCATGCGGGGAAAGGCGGCACAGAACGATATGTCGACTCTCTTGCACGGAAACTGAACGGATCCGGGGCGGAGGTTTTTTTCGCATACAATGAAGAGGGTCCCCTGGCAGACCGTATGAGGGAAATGGGAATCCCTGTCTTCAGACTGGAAATGAAAAGCCGGTTTGATCTGAAGGCGGCCCTGGCCCTTGCCGGACTCTGCCGGAAACTCAATATAGATATCGTACATACCCAGTTTCTTAGAGAATTCTACATCGCTTTGATATCCCGGCTGTTCGGGAGCAGGGTATATGTTGTAAACACATGCCATATGACCCATGCGGGCCATCCTGCGGACAAAATTCTCAATAAGCTTCTTTCCTTCAATAATACCAGGACCATTGCCGTAAGCCATGCCGCGGAACGCTTCCTGGTTGAGCAGGGTATGCGGCCGCAGCATATAGGCGTAATCCATAACGGCGTGGATGTGGATTATTATACTGAAGAAGTCTCATCCGGCATCAGGGAGGAACTGGGTATCAGCAGTGACAGCCTTGTGGTCGTATCCATAGCCAGGTTCAGCCCTGAAAAAGGGCACAGCTTTCTCATCCGGGCCATTGCAAGACTGCTGCAAACCCATGGCACAGTATTTTCCGGAAGAAAACCCGTCTTCCTGCTTGTGGGCGACGGCGAAACCCTTGAGGAATGCAAAAACCTGGCCTCGGAGCTGGGGATATCAGACCATATAATATTTGCAGGCTTCCGGAGCGACGTAAGAAACATACTAAAGGGAAGCGATATCTATATCTGCCACTCCCGGTATGAGGCCTTTGGTATCTCCATTCTTGAGGCCATGGCCTGCTCGCTGCCCGTTATAACCACAGATGTGGGCGGAACTGGCGAAATCGTCAATGATGAAAACAAATGCGGAATCCGGGTAGAATATGGCGATGAGGAAGGCATGGCAAATGCCATGAGACTTCTGTTTGAAAGCAGCCGGTTGAGGGAAGAATACGGAAGAAACGGTCTGGAAGCAGTAAGGAAAGATTTCTCCATTAACGCCATGATCGAAAAAACCCGGCAAGTTTACAGGGAGTGCGTATAACCCCCTGACTATGATGTATTACCGGGCAAATTACCGGGGATCACCATCACAGGTATTCTATCACGAAGCCCTTTTTCTTATCCCCGCTGAAACCCAGGCTTTCATAGAATTTGTGGGCATCCAGCCTTTTGCTGCCGCTGAGCAGCATAATCTTGTAGCAGCCGTTTTCCTTCGCGAACTCAATGGCTTTTGTCAGGCATGCCCTGCCAAGTCCTCTCATCCTGGCCTCAGGACGGGTTACCACATTCTCGATCACCGCGTATGGCCTGGCGGAGCGTGTCAGGTTGGGTACGATGACGATATTGCACGTGGAAAGCAGCCTGCCGTCTTCCTCGGCCACCACGTAGCGGTAGCGGTCCCGGTGGCTCATGATATCCTTCCATACCTTCTCAAGCCGCTCGGGATCCTCTTTAAGGTCATCGGGAATCAGTATCCGGTAGAGTTCCATGATCTGGCCCAGATCCCCCGGCTCTGCGAATCTCGTTATAACCATAAACACCTCTTTCTGTCCTGAAACGTACGGTTCAGGACACGGCTTCCAGATTGTTGAATATGCCGCCTGAGAAGATGAACAGGGTGATAGCCAGCACGAAAGCCCAGGCCCCCACGGCGCCTATTGCCATAAGCTCGATCCCGGTGATTGAAGCGGCAATTACAGCGGCTATGACGCCTGGTATTATGAGGGCAAAGGAAAAGAGGATCTTGACGAAGAGTATCAGGTTCTTGCTGTGGGCGCGGCCGAACAGGCGCCTTGCCAGGACGTCCGAATACACGAACACCGCGCCGAAGGCGACATAGGACAGGATGCTCGCCAGGATGGACGGGATATCGGCGTTGAACAGGATGCCCGAAAGAGTGAAGAGCACTATCCCGTCAGACAGATTTTTCACATGGTCCGAAAGCGTCGCGTAAAACAACTTCTCATAGGAAGACGCAGGGATCAGGAATATGAAATGCTTCTCCACCTCTGCTGCCCATCGGCCCTGCAATTGTATGAGAAGCATCATGTATACGCTGAAGGCAAGGATAATGAGCAGTGAAAAACTCCCGATCTCCGACGGCATGATAAGCCTGAATATCACCGATGACAGTATAACCGTTACCGACATCCTGTCGAAGAAGAAAACTATGGAGGTTTTTCTGATTTCAAGGATGTTTTTGGCAAACAGCGCCTTTGCCCCCTGACCCGAAAGACCGCTGCGGACATTCTTCCTGGTCTTGAGGTATAATGCCACGTTTTTACCTTCGCGCTTGGCCTTGATAACCTGCTCCGCAAACTCGGTGGCTTCCAGCACATCCTCGTAATAGTCCAGCTTCATCCTGTAAAGCAGGAGGGACAGGCCGATTATCAATACCAGCATGCCTGCCGAACCCACATAGAAGGATGCGTCGAAAGCGCTCACAGCCGATGAGGCAATGGATCCGGTCCACCCGATAACGGGAAAGTAATGGACGATCGGATTGTCAAAGACATTGCCCAGGGATTCGGTGAAATTCCTGGTCCGGCTCAGGTCAAGAATAAATATGAGCACCACCGTAAGGGCGGCTGCGTCCAGGATGCGCTTCATCAGCTTCTTTCTTTCCTTTTTGACCGAGGTCCAGGAATAGATGACCATGCTGATAAGAGGGTAGGCCAAGGTGTAGACCACGACCGCCAGCAGCAGCATTGGAACGCCATGGGGCTCAAATGCGAAGTTGTTCTTCAGGTTTGGAATCTGGCACATGGCGAGGACAAGAAGGAGCAGTGTTCCCCCCAGCTGCTTGATAAACCCGTACAGCAGGACCTGGTTGGGGTGCAGCGGCGAGGTAAAGGCCATGTTGACATCGGCCATGCGGAAATAGCTGCTTCCCTTCTCGATGCCAATCTTCAGGGATGTATAGTAGAGGAACGAAAATACAAGCATCATGATGCCCCTGAAGAGCTTCGGCGAAGACATCCTCACAAGGCCGCTGGGCATGGCGAAGGCCGCCACGATGACGAAAATAATGAATAAGAGGGCTATTATGTAGCCGATCAATGTCAGGGGCCGTTTGAAGGCAGATTTTATTATGTTCTTCAGGTTCTTCCCGACCAGAAAAAGAAGGGCTCTCATCCTTCACCCTCCTCTTTTCTGCCAATCACCTCGAAGAATATCCTTTCCAGGGACTCGCCCGTGCTGTCCAGTTCGCTGCGCGTGCGGATAAGGACAATTTTGCCCTTGTTCATTATGAGCACCTTGTCCCAGACCTCGTCAACGCTGTCGATGAGGTGCGTGCTGATCAGTACCGCGCAGCCCGAATCCTTCAGTTCCACGAAGATGGACTTGAGTTCCTTGATGGCTGTTGGATCAAGCCCTATCATGGGCTCGTCGAACATGATCATCCTGGGTCTGATCAACAAAGCGCAGCATATACTCAGCTTCTGCTGCATACCCTTGGACAGTTCCTTTCCGAGCTTGTCCTTTTTATCGTCCATCTCGAACCTTGCAAGGAGGCGGTTGGCGTCATCCTCCCAGTCCCCGAGGCTGTAGGCGCGCGCGATGAATTCCAGATGCTCCCACACTGTCAGGTTTTCATATAAGGCAGGGGATTCGGGTATGTAACCAAAGGCTCGTTTGGCTTCTACTTCCTTGTTCTTTACATTGTTTATATGGATCTGTCCCTCAAACCGAAGCAGGCCTGCGATGGATTTGATGGTCGTACTCTTTCCCGCACCGTTCGGGCCGAGCAGTACAGCTATTTCACCCGGTTCCACATCAAAGGAAACACCGTCAACAGCCTGCACCTTATCAAACCTTTTAGACAAATTCCTGACCTTTAGCATGTCCATCCTCCACAAAGCCTGTGGCTCAGGCGCCACAGCACTTCTTATATTTCTTGCCGCTGCCGCAGGGGCATGGATCGTTCCTTCCCACCTTTGTCCTTACAGCACGGTGGTCTTCATGGAATTTTCTGCGTATTTCCTTGCGTTTCTCGGCGGAGAGCTGGTCTTCCCATTCTTTTAGGTTATACAGCCAGTCCGCCTTTGCTTCGAGCATATTGTAGAACAGTTTCTCCAGGTTGATGGACAGTTGAATCTCGCTGTCCTGGTCAAGGGACTCAAGGTCAAGTTCTTTGTCCAGGCTTGAGTTGATGCCGTCCAGGAATCCCATGAATGTTACATTGTCCATCCTGTAGGCTTCGGCAAGCTCCGAAAGTTTGCCGTTTATCCGGGTGTCGCCGCTCTTCAGTATACTCCTATAGGCTTCGGTTTCGGCATCGATGTAGTTTTTGAAAAAGGCTTCGTCAGCGCCGGTTTCCCTGTTCTTCTCCAGCCTTTCCCGCCATTCGCTGTAAAGACTCATTTTGTTATTCCTCCAATTAAGTACATTATATTAATATAAATGTCTGAACGCATTTTACATTTTTTCCGGGGCATGGATGCTGATAAGGTCCAGCACATTCCTGATTACAATGCGCGTGGAATCCACCAGCATCAGGCGCGCCATCATCAAAGGCTCCTCCTCGCCCTTTACGCGGCAGGCGTTATAGAAGCTGTGGAAATTGGCTGCCACATCCATCACATAGCGTGTGAGCCTGCTGGGCTCCAGGGTTTTTGCGGCAAGCCGCACTTCCTCGGGATACTCAGAGAGCTTCCGGATAAGCTCCAGTTCCTCGTCCTTAGTGAGCAGTTCCGGATTTATCCTGTCCGTATCCTTAAGGACGACACCCTCCTCCTCCCTGAGTTTCCTTATCAGGCTGCAGATGCGCGCATGGGCATATTGCACATAATATACAGGGTTATCGTTGGACTGGCTTACGGCAAGGTCCAGGTCAAAGTCCATGTGGCTTCCCGCCGTTTTCATGTTGAAGAAGAAGCGCGCCGCGTCACGGCCCACCTCTTCAAGGAGGTCCTCAAGGGATATGGTTTTGCCGCTCCTCTTGGACATGCGGGCGATCTCCCCGTTTCTGAAAAGACGGACGAGCTGGAAAATGACAACCTCCAACCTGTCGGGCGAAACCCCGAACGGGGCCATGGCCGCTTTCATCCTGGCCACATGGCCATGGTGGTCGGCTCCCCACAGGTTTATGCACCAATCAAAGCCGCGTGTGACAAATTTGTTGCGGTGATAGGCGATATCCGCGGCGAGATAAGTGGGAACTCCATTGTTCCTGACCAGCACCTCATCCTTCTCCAGGCCCAGTTTCTCTCCATTGAGCCATATGGCTCCATCCTTTTCGACGGTATATCCATGGTCCTTCAGGAACCTGATGGTCTCTGCCACCTCTCCGCCCTCATGGAGGGATTTTTCCGAGAACCAGACGTCGTATTCTATACCGTAGGAAGAAAGCATCTTTCTGATTCTTTCAATATTTATGGGAAGGGCGTACTGGACCAGTTTTTCGCGGCGCTTTTCCGGGGTTTCGTTCAGGAGCGCGTCGCCATACTGTGAAATATAGGCCCTGGCGTGTTCGATTATATCCTCGCCGTGGTAGCCGTCCTCGGGGAAAGGTACCTTGTCCTCTCCCAGGAGTTGCTGGAGGTATCGTGCCTCAAGCGAGGCCCCGAATTTCTCAATCTGGTTGCCCGTGTCATTTATGTAGAATTCGCGGGTCACGTCGTATCCGGCTTTCATAAGTATGCTGGCAATACAGTCGCCAAGGGCGCCGCCCCTGGCATTGCCCATATGGAGCGGTCCCGTGGGATTGGCGCTAACGAATTCCACATTGACGCGGATATTTTTGCCTATATCCAGTTCTCCATAATTCTCCTTCTTCTCCTGTATCAGCCTGAGGGCATCATAAAGCCATTGCCGGTTCAGGTAGAAATTTATGAATCCTGGTCCGGCGCACTCTGCCTTATCTATATAGGTATCTGCCAGGTCCATGGCCTGGATAAGTATTTCGGCAGCTTTTCCGGGCGGCATCCTGAGCTGTTTTGCCGCCTGCATGACCACGGTGGTGGAAAAATCGCCAAACCCTTTCTCCCTGGGCACCTCTACCGGGATTTCGGGAAGCTCGACCTCCGGAAGGCTTCCGTTCCTGGCGCAGGCTGCGAACGCGTCCTCCACAACCTTTCTGATCTGCTGGTGTATCTTTTCATAAATACTGTTCATATTTATCATTCCTTCTTTGGGTTTTTCGGGCCTGTTCAGTTCAGGACAGCGAAGGCTTCCCCGCCATCTCCTGTATCTTCACGCTTATGGAGTTCCAGCCGCCATAGGCCCTGTTGTACTCAACGATATAATCCACATTGATATGACCGCCGTTTTCATTCATGGCCACATCCACCTTCCTGGCCGTTACCCCCAGCATGATGGAGCCGTACTGGGTCTGATAGTCGGTCAGATGGGTCTTGCCCACCTCGAACAGCATCATTGAGCTGACGGCGCCATGGCGGATCAGCGTCACCGAGTCGCTTGTCGCCCTGATGACGGTTGTGGTGCCATTCAGGCCTGTAATCTGGCTCTCTTCGTAGCTTAAAACATACTCGTCATTCTCTACCGAAAGCCTGCCTTCGGTCACCAGGCTCATGGCATTATTCCCGCCGTTCATGTCATCCATTTTGCTGTCAACGGTAATGAGTACCTGTTTCTCCACGGCTATGTCCTTTCATATGATTTTGCTGATTGCTCGTGTTTTTCAAAGGCCAATTGTATAAGCCGGTCGATCAGTTCAGGATAGGGAATCCCGCTTGCCGCCCAGAGCTTGGAGTACATGCTGATTTCGGTAAAACCGGGCATGGTGTTGATTTCATTGAGTATAACCCTGTTGGTGCCTTTCTGCAGGAAGAAATCAACCCTTGAAAGCCCGGAACATCCCATCGCCCTGAAGGCTTTTACGGCATAGTCCTTTACCTGTTCGGCTATATGCGGCTCTATATCCGCAGGGATTATTGTTGCCGATTTTCCATCGAGATATTTTGCGTTGTAGTCGTAAAACTCGTTGCAGGGAACTATTTCGCCGACCACGGAGGCCATTGGATGCCTGTTTCCCAATACGGCGCATTCCAGTTCCCTTCCTTCAACGAATTCCTCAACCAATATTTTGTTATCATATTTTGCCGCCAGGTGCAATGCCTCCTGCAGGACTTCCGGTTCCCTGACCTTCGTCACGCCGACTGATGACCCCGCGTTGGCCGGCTTTACAAAACAGGGCCAGCCGATCCTCTCTCCGACCATGTTCCTGATGACCTGGACCGATCCGTCTATCTCATCCCGGTATACCCTGATATACGCGGCAGTGGGTATCCCTGCCTGGGCCAGCACGATTTTTGTGAATTCCTTATCCATGCAGGCCGCTGACGACAATATATCGCAGCCCACATAAGGGATGCCTGCAAGCTGAAGCAGTCCCTGGACCGAACCGTCCTCTCCGTTTGGTCCGTGAAGGACAGGAAAAACCACATCCACTGTTTCCTTTCCGCCATCGCTGTTTCTCCCGACTATCAGGTCCATGCAGGTAGCGGCGTCACCCTCGGGCCGGACGGGTTCCGAAAGCAGCCTGCCCCTGGCGATTTCTTCCCACTCACCTGTGGGCAGGCACCTGATATCCCCGTCATACCGCAGCCATTCCCCGTTCTTCGTTATTCCGATCATCCGGACGTCATACCTGTTGGGGTCCATGTTCTCCAGCACGCTTTTGGCTGATATCCTGGAAACCTCATGCTCCGAAGACTGGCCGCCAAAGAGAACGACCACCCTTATCTTCCTGTCCATCCGTCTCCGCCTCCAATCATGTGATTGTATGCAAAACCCATTGTCCCCTGGTGGAAAGACAATGGCTGCGCCATTACGCCTCAAGGCCTATTAATATCCGTAAGGGGAGCATGTTTGCTCCCCCTGTGATCAGGCTATCAGTACTGTGATGCCTCATTCCCGGTTAGATTGATTATACATATGTTTCCCTGATTATTCAAGCGGGTCTTCCTCGTCAACCAGAGAATTTGCCTCCTCGCCGGATACCGGCACAAGCCCGCCGTCTTCAGGCCTTGCCATGCCCACTTCCTTGTTGATAATGGCTTCATTCCTGGGGAATTCCTTGTCGAGGGTCAGGCTCCCCTTGAAATTCTTGGCCTGTTTCCCGTTGATAATGATTTTGACCCTTTCTATCTCCTTCAGTTCGGTCAGGGCGTTTACGATGGAGTAGACCGAAAGTTCCTCCATTTCCTTACCCCCGGGGTGGTTGTCTATGAATTCCCTGGTAAGGTCTACCGTGGCCACGCGCCCTTCCACCGTTACGGGAGCCCGCAATGAAACGCCCTCGGGCAGTACGTGGGTCAGGCCTTTGGCCTTCGGGCCTGAGATAAGTTCCTTCACTATGGCTGAAGCAAGCGCGGAAACGCCTTTCTTGGCCTCGTCAATGTCCAGGTACCGTATTTCCTTCACCAGTTTGTTCTTCTGTTCGTCCCCGAAATAGAGGCATACCGGCACCTTCTCGTTGAGAACCGCGGCTTCCTCCTCGTTTATCACAATGCTGCTGGCAGGCTCAAGATCATCTTCGGTCAATTGCTCATCAATGGTTACTTTATCTTTCCCGCATGAACACAGCAATAAGGCCATGAGCACGGCCAGGATTGCCGCAGTCAGTCTTAACCCTTTCATACCAACACCTCATGTTTCAATCCATGACTATGTTTATGAGCGGCCGTCCCCATTTATTCTTATGGTTTATCCGCAGCAGCAGGCAGTACTGCGGAGGGATACCGGCCCATTCAGGCCGTATTTGCGCTGTTCCGGCCAGTAGAATCCAGTCTTTTTTTGTATATGAATACACTCTTTACAAATGGCAAAATTACGGATATTATATCTTAAGCTGGTGGTCCTGCTGGCATTCCGCTCGCTGAAAAAACACCCAAGAGGAGAATGTTTATGAAACCCAGACTTAGCAGAGAAAAGATGATGGAGTTGATGAAGAACTACTGCAATGGCAACTACAACCGGTTCGGAAAGGAATTGGGAGTGGATCCGGCACATCTGTACAGGTTCCTTAAAACCGGTATAGGCGGAGGAAAAAAAATGATATTCTCACTCATGGAGTTTTGTGAGAAGAATAAGCTTGATTACAAAAACTACATTGAAATGTAGCCGGTTTTTGGACAATATTATCTTTATAATTTGCACGACTGGTGCTTTGCATAACAATCAAAATTTGTTGCATTTACTCATTATATTCTGCGGGCGTACCGATTATAATATGAATTGTTGAAGCAAAGAACGCAGTTTATATACGCTTATTGATGAAATAACATAGATCCCCTTTATACGCAGCATAAAACGCAGCAACAAACGGATTATTCGGCCCCCTTTACGCTCCTTTTCCCGAGGAGCGGAAAACGATTTTAGTTTATATAGATTCTTCCTAAGCAGGCAGCGCCCGGTCAAGGCGCTGTATTTCTTTGTTTTTGCCTTTATTTTTTGCCCCTCTGCTTCCGTACATGCTCGATCATGCCCCTGGCCGCCAACGCCCCCTGGCCGACAGCCACCGATATCTGCCTGAATACCCCTGTACAGTCCCCCGCTGTGAACAGCCCTTCAATGTTGGTTTCCATCCTCTCATTGAAAGCGATATTGTTCCCGTTCATCAGGATGCCCATCTTCATGGCAAAATTGACTCCCGACGCGCTCCCGTATGCCACAAAAAGGCCGTCCGCCGCCTCTTTCGTGCCGTCTTCGAAATCTATGCCCTCAAGGAAATCCTGTCCGTACAGCCCCTTTATCCTCTTTGTGTTTACCCTGAACGTATCCATATACTCCCTGTAGGCAGGAGAGATGTCCAGTTCCTTGCCGTTGGTGTACAGGGTGATATCCCTGGTGAAGGAAAGAAGTTCCATGGCCTCATGAACAGCGTAATCGGCATAGCCCAGGACCCCGACCTTCCTGTTCCTGTAGAAGAACCCGTCACAGGTGGTGCAATAGCTGACACCCCTGCCTTCAAAGTCTTCAATTCCCTTTACGGGAGCTTTCACGGCGGGGGCTCCGGGAGCCAGCAGCACCGATCTTCCGTGGTATTCGCCGTTTATGCAGTAAACTGTGAAATGTTCGGCCTTATCAATTCCTACCGCCTCGTCGGCGATGATTTCGGCCCCAAGGCGCAAAGCCTGCTTTTCCCCTGTTTCCAGGAGACTCCTTCCGCTTACAGGCATCTCGAAGCCATAGTAATTCTCGATTTTTTCGGCCTTAAAGAGCGCGCTTTCGTTCTTTCCGATAACCAGGGTTTTCAGGTTTGCCCTTGAGGTATAAATGGCGCAGGATATCCCTGCCGGGCCGCGTCCAATAATTATTGCGTCGTATAGCAAATTTATCACCCATCCGATCCTTTGGCGTTATTGCCATAAATAAATATCATGCCTATTCTACCACGAATTGTCGAAAAAGATAAGGCGGCGGCAAAAGGAGGACCTGCGTGAGGTGTTGACGGTGGGGACCCCTGTTTCAGTATCCCCCTGCCGAAACAGGCAATGTTAGGGCCATGACAGGATCATGGCGAAAAATGTATGTCCCCCCTTAGCGTAAAGTTACTGTAGGGTAAATGGGAAAAAAGACCAGAGGAATTGAAAAGAAGATGTCATCCTGTTAAGATAAGAATTTGCAACAAAAACTCAACGAAAGGGTGACATCTTCATGTATAACAGTATACAGCATT
>JAAXZX010000035.1 GCA_012719645.1 Clostridiaceae bacterium | reverse complement strand
GTGCCGGCAGTTTGGTCTTTATTATTGGAGGGGCTGATGTTATACTGGAATGATCAAAGATATAACCGGGAAACAGCGCCTTATCCGAACAGATGTTTGAATCTGGGCAGCGTTTTATATATAATACCGGTTAGGGGTGTTCATCCATCCACATCAACACGGAGGTAGCGCAATGATTCTGGAGAACCTTAACCAGCAGCAGAGAGAGGCGGTTCTGCATACCGAAGGACCGCTTTTGGTCCTTGCGGGAGCCGGATCAGGGAAAACCCGGGTACTGACCCACAGGATAGCCTATCTTGTGGGAGAGATGGGAGTCCGCCCCTGGAACATACTTGCCATCACCTTCACCAACAAGGCAGCCCGTGAGATGAAGGAAAGGCTCGAAAAGCTCATTGGGTCCGATGTTAACGACCTGTGGGTGGGAACCTTCCATGCCTGCTGCGTAAGGATACTTCGGCGGGAGATAGAGAGGCTGGGTTTTGACAGGAGCTTTGTCATCTATGATACCGATGACCAGCAGACCCTTATCAAGAGCTGCCTGGAGCAGCTAAACTTCAACGAGAAAAACTTTCCCCCAAGTTCGGTGCTCCATACGATTGGCCGTGCCAAGGATGAGCTTATAAGCCCTTCCCAGTTTCAA
Source organism: Clostridiaceae bacterium (assembly GCA_012719645.1). Lineage (GTDB taxonomy): Bacteria > Bacillota > Clostridia > DSM-8532 > DSM-8532 > Thermoclostridium_A. The sequence goes on along the minus strand of JAAXZX010000035.1, from coordinate 3,352 downwards.
CGGATGTATGCATCGGACTATCGCCTTGGGAAGATAGCACGGATCTACGAGTTGTACCAGCAGAAGCTCAAGGCCAATAACGCGCTGGATTTCGACGATATAATCCTTTTTACCATAAAGATATTTTCCGAGTTTCCAGAGGTGCTGGACTACTACGCCTGGAAATTCCGCTATATCCATGTGGATGAATACCAGGATACCAACACGGCGCAGTACATGCTGGTCAGGATGCTGGCCTCGGCCCATGGAAACATCTGCGTTGTGGGCGATGACGACCAGATGATCTATGGCTGGAGAGGCGCCAACCTGCGAAATATCCTGGATTTTGAGAAGGATTTCGAGCCATGCCGGGTCATAAAACTGGAGCAGAACTACCGGTCCACCAAGAACATCCTCGAGGCTGCCAACCATGTGATCCAAAACAACACCGGCAGGAAGCAGAAGAGACTCTGGACTGAAAATCCGCAGGGAAGCCTGGTAAACCGTTATGAAGCCGCGGACGAACGGGATGAGGCCTATTACATAGCCGATACCATACAATCCCTGAGGGCATCAGGCAGGAGCTATAGTGATTTTGCCCTTCTTTACAGGATCAATGCCCAGTCCCGCGTATTTGAGGAAGCTTTCATGAAGCTGGGAATACCCTATAAGATTTACGGCGGTCTGAAGTTCTATGCCCGCAAGGAAATCAAGGACGTTATAGCCTGGCTTCGCGTGATCCAGAACCCTGATGACGATATCAGCTTCCTCAGGGCTGTCAATGTTCCAAAGCGGGGAATCGGTAAAACCACGCTGGACAGAATCGAGCTTCAGGCTTCCCGCCAGGGTGTGAGCATGTACCGGATAGCCTCCAATGCGGGGGACTATCCGGAGCTTGAGAGGGCTTCGCGAAACCTGCTGGACTTCTGCAGGTTCATCGAGGAAATGAAGGCCAAATCCCGCGAGGAAGAACTGGTTGAGTTCATCGAGCTCCTTTTGGACAGGAGCGGCATTATCAGGGAACTTGAAAAGGAGCAGACTGATGAGGCGATGACCCGTATAGAAAATATAAAGGAGTTTATATCGGTGGCGCGGGAGTTTGCGCTTTATGCCGAAGAAACCCCTACCCTGGAGGATTTCCTGGCCCATGTCTCACTGGTGGCAGATATTGATGACACCGAGGAGGTTGGTGACAGGGTGGTCCTCATGACGCTCCACAGTGCGAAAGGCCTGGAATTTCCTGTCGTGTTCATCCCTGGCATGGAAGAGGGGGTTTTCCCCAGTTACCAGTCCCTCATGGAGGAGGACCGGATTGAAGAGGAGAGGCGGCTTTGCTATGTGGGCATCACCCGTGCCCGGGAAGACATATACCTGACAAACGCCAGGTGCCGCATGCTTTTCGGGAGCACATCCTATAACCGTGTATCCCGGTTTGTGGAAGAAATTCCGGCTTCCCTCACAAAAGGCAGCATCCAGTATACCGAATGGCAAAAAGCCCCCGCTAAAAGCTGGCCTGACAACCAGTCCAAAACGGTGGACCTGAGCGACCTGAAAAGCAGGATAAGGGCGTTCAACAGGGTTTCCCAGGGGGATGCCGAAAGCGTGAATGTGGGCGACCGGGTGATACACAAGAAGTTCGGAACCGGCACAGTGGTAAAGAAGGTTCCTGAAAGCGGCGATTTCCGCCTGGACATTGAATTTGACGATTATGGGCTGAAAAGGCTTATGGAAAGCTTCGCCCGGCTTAAGAAGATAGATTAGGAAAGGAGATCCCATGATCCAAGCCATAGTATTCGACATGGACGGCGTGATTATTGACAGCGAACCTGTCCAATGCCAGATCGCGATTGATGTATTGAGAAGCTTTGGAGGAGAACCCCGGGAGCATGAATTATACGAGTTTATAGGCGTTACTAACCGGGCCATGTGGTCAACACTGAAGGAAAGACATAACCTGGACGCAACATTGGAAGAGATCCTGGAAAGGCACCAGGAATACAAGAAAAGGTACTTTTTCGATGCGCGTCTTGAACCCATCGACGGAATCGGGGAACTGGTCAGGAATGCAGCCGGACGCGGCCTGAAGATAGCGCTGGCCACATCGTCCCCAAGGTTCCTCGCGGAGCATATACTGGAAAGTACCGGGCTGATGCCGTTTTTTAATGCTGTGGTCACAGCCGACGACATCACCCGGAGCAAACCCGACCCGGAGATATACCTGAAAGCGGCGGATCTTTTAGGGATCGACCCCGCGTTCTGTGTCGCCGTAGAGGATGCGGAACTTGGCATCAAGGCCGCCAGGGATGCCGGGATGCGGGTTATTGCTTTCCTCAACCCGAATTCGGGAAAGCAGGATGTCAGCAACGCGGATTTTGTGGTATCATCAATACGGGATATTGATCTGGACAAGCTGGATTTCTGATCCAGCGGCGCAGCATGTCCTTCCCGCAATGATACCCGTTTGGCTGAACTGAAAGGTATGGCGAGCCATGGACGATCGGAATAAATCAAAGATGGATTATGATGACCTGAATAGACTCCTTGATGAGATGGACAGCGTTTTAAGACGCAATCCGCTGGGCAGGCTTGGCAGCGTTTACGATGATATTTACAGCAGGCACAGGACGCCGGTAATGGATGACAGCGGACAGCCCGGACAGGACCAGGAACCCCCGGTGGAATACGGTACCGGGGACGGGGCGCCAGGGGACGGGGAGATTGAGGATACCGCCCCCCGGAAAAGCCTTGATGAGCTCATGGCTGAATTGAACGGGCTGGTCGGCCTGCAGAAGGTCAAGGATGATGTAAAGTCCCTGACCAATATGGTAAAGATAATGAAGATGCGCCAGGAGAGAGGCCTGCCAACGGTGGACATGTCCCTGCACCTTGTTTTCACCGGAAACCCCGGGACCGGCAAAACGACGGTTGCCCGTCTTCTTGCCGGTATTTACCGCGAGATCGGCGTACTGTCCAAGGGACACCTGGTGGAGGTGGACCGTTCGCGGCTGGTGGCCAAGTACGTCGGGCAAACGGCTCCCCAGGTGATGGAGGTTGTAAAGGAAGCCCTGGGCGGGGTGCTTTTCATCGATGAAGCATACTCACTGGTATCCCGCAGGAGCGAGAACGATTTCGGATACGAGGCCGTGGATACCCTTATCAAGGCCATGGAGGACCACAGGGATGACCTTATAGTCATCGTGGCAGGGTACCCCGACAAAATGGAAGAATTCCTCGACTCCAATCCGGGACTCCAGTCCCGCTTCAACAAGTATATCAATTTCGACGATTATTCTCCTGAAGAACTCATGGCCATATTCGACAGGATGTGCGAGAAGAACGGGTATAAGGCTACCGACGAGGCCAGGGAGAAAGT
>JAAXZX010000034.1 GCA_012719645.1 Clostridiaceae bacterium | reverse complement strand
AGTTTATCATACCCTAAATCGGGTTTAAAGACTAACATTTTATACTTATTTAGCTTCTTTGTCAGCCATATAATTACATCATCGCTATATTTTGGTCCATAACTGATCAGTCACAATATCACCAAATGCAGGTTCTTTCTGATCTCACTAAATCTGTGGAATTTTCTTTTGCAAAGCGGAATTTACTTTTTCAATTGACCAAGTTTTTTATCAAGGAGAACCTTTATTCAAACCAGGGGAACCGTCCCCTTGGCTAGTCCCCTTGGCTAGTCGGCTAGTCCCCTTGGCTAGTCCCCTTGGCTAGTCCCTTACTCCTTGTACCTGGCGGTGGTTTCGGCATAGTACCTGAGCTTTTTGTAAACCCGGTCATTGACCGTGCCCTCGGGATAGGTCCCGTCGGGTTTCTTCTCCCCGGCAGGAACACCGGTGAGGATCTCGATCCCCTCATCCACCGTGGTGACGGGATAGATGTGGAACATGCCCTCTTCCACGGCTTTGACCACCTCATCGCTGAGCACCAGGTTCTTGACGTTCTGGGCGGGTATGATCACGCCCTGCTTCCCGGTCAGGCCTTTTATTCTGCATATGTTGAAAAAGCTCTGTATCTTGAATGTCGCACCGCCGATGGGCTGGATGACCCCAAGCTGGTTGACCGAACCCGTGACGGCGATTCCCTGGTTGATGGGAAGGTCGGCCAGGCTGGACAGGATGGCGTACAGTTCGGTTGAAGAAGCGCTGTCTCCGTCAATCCCGCTGTAATTCTGCTCAAAGCATATGCTGGCGGTCAGTGACAGCGGGATGTCCTGGGCATACTTCCTCCCTATATACCCGCTCAGGATCAGGACGCCCTTGGAGTGGGTATAGCCCCCTGTCTCCACCTCGCGCTCGATATCCACGATGCCTGCCTTGCCCATGAAGGTGGCTGCCGTGATCTTTGCGGGCTTTCCGAACACATAGTCGCCCATGTCGATGACGGCAAGGCCGTTGATCTGCCCCACGACCCAGCCCTCGGTATCTATCATTATGGTGCCGTCCCGGACCAGTTCCAGCAAAAGCTCGTCGTATTTGCTGGAACGCTTCATCTTCTCCGCTACGGCCTTTTTCACATGCCGGGCGCTGACAAGCTTCGACTTCTCGATACTGGCCCAGGTGCCGGCCTCACCCAGTATGTTTACGATCTGGCTGAAGCGGGTGGTCAGCTTGGTCTGGTCCTGCACCAGCCAGGAACAGTAATTGACAACCTCCGCTACGCCGGTCCTGTCGAAATGGGGGACGCCCTCCTTGCTGCAGAATGCGCTTATGTAGCGGGCAAGCTTTATGACATTTTCATCGTTCCATTCCATCTCCTCGTCAAACTCGGCCTTGATCTTGAAATACTTTTTGAAATCGCGGTCGAAGTTGTAAAGGAGCTGGTACATTTCGCTGCTGCCCACCAGTATGACCTTCACATTGATGGGAATGGGTTCGGGCTTCAGCGCAGATACGGCCACAAGGCCCATCTGTTCCTTGATATTCTCGATAACTATCTGTCTCGTCTTCAGGGTCCTTTTTATGGCCGCCAACGATTGCGGGTTCGACAGGACTTCGTTGACCTGGAGGATCAGAAAACCGCCGTTGGCCTGGTGGAAAAGCCCCGGCTTTATCATGGTGTAATCGGTGGTCATGGTCCCGAATTCATTTTCGTATTCACATCTACCCATCAGGTTGTAGTAGGTCGGATTATAGTCAACCACGACCGGCGCTCCCTTAAGGTGGCTGTTGTCCACCAGCAGGTTGACCTTGTAGCGGTGGTAGGGGTTGTCTTCACCACCCCTCCTGGCCATCAGCTGCAGGAGCATCAGTTGCTGGTCGTCGCCATAATCGCTGCGCACAAGGGAATCGATATTTTCCAGGATATCGCCCCGTACCTCATCCAGGTACTCCACCACTGCAGGATACAGACTGTACTTTTCCTTGAGGTCGTCTATATGTATGCCAACCGCATAAAGGGCTATCTGGTTCTCCCATTTCTTGATGGCTTCTTCAGCGTCGGATTCTATCTCCCGGATTTTCCTTATGATGTCATTGGTCTGTGCCTGGAGCTCTTCGGACGATTTTGAAAGCTCGATCTTCAAATCCTCGTCCAGTTGCTGGAAATCGTCCTCGCTCAATGGCTCGCCGTCTACCAGGGGCATAAAGTAGATGCCGGAGTTGGCGGTTTTTATACGGAACCCGCGCTCCTGGGCCTCCTGGCTGAGCTGCATGACCAGCTCGTCTTTTTTATCACGGAATTTCTTCATGATGCGGGATCTCTCGGCTTCATACTCATCGCCCTTGAACGCCTTCACAATCTCATGCTCAATGATCCGCACGAATTCTTCCATGTCCTTCTTGAACATGCGTCCCATGCCCGCGGGAAGGTTGATGGCCTTGGGACGGTTAGAATCCTCGAAATTATAGACATAGCACCAGTCATCGGGCACGGGCATGAGCTTCGCAGCCTTCTGCGCGCATTCCATGGCATAGCGGGTCTTGCCCTGTCCGGACTCGCCGGCCATATAGATATTGTATCCGTCAAGATCGATGGCAATGCCGAATTCGGTGGCTTCAACTGCCCGGCGCTGGCCGATGACCTCCCTGGAAGGCTTGATCTGGCTGGTATTGTCAAAGTCAAACATAGACGGGTCGCATTCTCTTCTGAGCGCCGATGCGGGAAGCGGTTTAACCGGCATATCAACACTTCCTTCCATGCATTCCTGTTAATGGTTTACCTCAAAACGAGAAATCCAAAACACGCGTTTTAAAAGGCAGTCCATACTCCATAAAACAGTATAATAATATGAATAAAGAAATGGAAGTGAGATTACGCTCGTAGCGTTCCGGAGGCAGGAGGTGAGAGGTTGGATGTGAGAATAAAGGAATGGCTTTGAAGCAGTACTGTGGAATCTCTGACCTCCTCTTCTCACCTCAATTTAAGCCACATTATGAGCGCGTCTTCGCCGTTGTCGGCATAGTAATTCTTCCTGCGGCCTTCAACCTGAAATCCGAAGGACTCGTACAGACTTATAGCGGGAATATTGCTGACCCGTACCTCGAGTGTTATGGCATTGATATCGTTTTCTGCGGCATAATCGATGAGGTCCTGCAGCAGTTTACCGGCAAATCCCCGTCTCCTGAATTCGGGCCTGACCGCCAGGTTGGTGATGTGGCCCTCGTCCATTATGTGCCACATTCCTATGTATCCCGCGATAATGCCCTGGTATTCTATCACGCGGTATCTCGCCAGGCTGTTGAAATACTCTTCCTCCAGCATGCCCCTTGTCCATGGCACGCTGAACGAAGCCTGCTCGATGACCGCCAGTTCGTCCAGATCCGAATAACGCATTTCTCTAATGATAACATCATCCATACCGGACCCCACACCGGACTAAGCCTTTGACTCTTTCATCCGTTCTGCCTGTGATTTTCTGAGGTACATGGGTTCAAGCTCAAACGGGTTTGATAAAAGACCCTGCTGCGCCTTTTTTTCTGCCAGAAGGGCGGTACAGGCCGCTCGTGGAAGGAACAGCGCCTTATCGGCCTGCCGGACCGGGAACCCGACCGCAGTCTTCAGCATTTCACAGTGAAGGGGCGCGCCGTCACCGAGTATAAGGACCTCTTCACGGAAGCCGGCGAGAATTGCTGCAAGATCGTTGATGTGTATGGCATGGTAATCGCTGATGCGCTGGAAATCACCGTCTTTCTTCCTGTAAACAGCCGTATAGACCTGGTTGTTCCTGGCGTCCATCATCGGGCAGATAACCCCGTTGAAATCATTCACCGAGTAGGCAAGGGCATCCAGGGTGGGAATCCCGCAAACGGGCTTTTTCTGTGCATAAGCCATACCCTTCACAGTCACAATGCCGATTCTCAGGCCGGTGAAGGAACCCGGCCCGATGGATGCCGCATACAGGTCTATCTGACCGGTACCCAGGTCGAGCAGTTCCATAAGGGATTCGATCATCGGAACAAGCTGCTGGGAATGGGTTTTCGCATGGGAGGTTGTAAGCTCGCCAAGAACCCGGCCGTCTTCCACCACGGCGCATGAAGCTGTCAGGGTTGCTGTTTCCAAAGCAAGGGTCCTCATGGGCGGTCCTGCCTTTCAAGAATGATAATCCTTTTGTTGATCTGTGTTTCGTCCCTCATGATCCTGATATGCATGGCATCCCCGGGGAGCATCTGGGAAACCCTGTCCCCCCATTCAACGATGCAGACGTCGTTAGGGTTGAAGTATTCGTCCCATCCTATATAATAAAGCTCCTCCGGATCGTCTATCCGGTAGACATCGAAATGGTGCAGCGTTATATCTCCCTCATAGGTATTCACGATGGTGAAGGTCGGGCTCGTAATGGTTTCCCCGATGCCGAGACCCTTCGCGATCCCCTTGACCAGGGCGGTTTTCCCCGCTCCCAGGTCGCCTTCCAGGCTGACGGCAGTACCCGGGCCCATGAATCGTGCCAGCTGGATGCCAAGACTTAGGGTTTCTTCCTCGGAAAATGAGATATATTTCTCAGCTATATTTCCCATCGCTTAACCTTTCCCCTGGGTATAGACAATCTTTCCGTTGATGATGGTCATATAAACCCTTGTCATGTAGTCAAAGGGATGGCCCGTATACAGGACCATATCGGCGTCCTTTCCGACCTCGAGGCTCCCGACCCGGTCATGGATGCGGCATGCCCGGGCAGCATTGATGGTGATGGCCTTCAGGGCTTCGGTGCTGTCCATACCCTCGCGCACCGACAGGGCTGCGCTGAGCATCAGGTGCTGTACAGGCACGCATGGATGGTCTGACATGATTGAAACCCTGATCCCGCTGTTTGCCAGGATCGCAGGAGCCTTAAGGGACTGGTTCCTGAGCTCGGGCTTGCACCGGTCGGTCAGGAGCGGGCCTACTATCACGTCATATCCGCTTTCCCTGAGCACATCGGCTATGAGCCAGCCCTCGGTGCAATGGTCCAGGGTAAGATCCAGGTTGAATTCCCTTGCTATCCTGATGGCCGTAATGATGTCATCGGCCCTGTGGGCGTGCGCTTTAACCACCAGTTCCCGCTTTATTACCGGCAGCAGGGCCTCGAGCTTCATGTCGAAATCGGGCTTTTCGTTTTCTTCCCTGTCCCTTTCGTATTCCTCTTTTGCCTCCAGGTATTCCCTTGCCCTGAAAAGCTGTTCACGCAGGATCGCTGCGGTCGTCATCCGCGTCGTGGGCGCCTGGTGCTTTTCATTGTAAACAGTCTTGGGGTTCTCGCCAAAGGCTATCTTCATGGCGCAGGGGTCCTTGATGATCATCTCGTCGACCGTTCTTCCCCATGTCTTGATGGCGGTGAACTGCCCGCCAATAACATTGGAGCTTCCGGGACCCGTTACCACCGTGGTGACACCGAACTGCCTGGCCTCTTCAAAGGCCCTGTCATACTGGTTGATGCCGTCTATGGCACGAAGATGGGGCGTGACGGGGTCTGCAGTCTCATTCACATCATCACCCTCAAAGCCTGTGCCATCTTCCACCATGCCGATATGGCAATGGGCATCCACAAGCCCGGGCATAAGCACCATCCCGGCCGCGTCAATCACCGTGTCGTCCCCGGAAGGCTCAGGGCATTCTTTCATGGGGCCGACGGCCGCTATTCTCTCCTCCCTGCAGGCCACATACCCGCTGTCGTACTCGATGTCCGCCATGGTCAGTATCTTTGCGTTTTTTATGATTAACATCTGTTCCTCCATAATATACCCATAATGTTTCTGTGCCTTATCGGCATAAAAAAGCGCAGGCCTTCGAAAAAGCCTGCACCTATTATAGCACAATCTGTTTATCCCGCGGAACATCCGTCCGAAAATCAGTGTTCAATGCCTACGGCAGCTTCCTCCGCGGCCTGCCCCATTTCCATCATCTTTGTCATCTTCTTGTCAGCATGGCCGTCAGGCATGCGGACCAGGGCCAGCCTGAACACCTCATCCATCTGTGAAACCGGGATGAGTTCCACCTTCTTCCGGATATTCTCAGGTATCTCCTCGATATCCTTTATATTGTCATGTGGTATTATAACCTTTTCCACACCTGCCCTGTGGGCGGCAAGCACCTTCTCCTTCAGGCCGCCTATCGGCAGAATCCGGCCCCTGAGCGTAATTTCACCGGTCATGGCAATATTCCTTTTTACAGGGATGCCGGATATGGCCGACATCATGGCAGTCGCAAGGGTTATTCCCGCCGACGGGCCATCCTTTGGTATGGCGCCTTCAGGCACATGGATATGCATGTCAAACTTCTTGTGGAAACCTGCGTCCAGCCCATACTGGTCTGCCACTGACCTGATATAGCTCCGGGCTATCCGGGCCGACTCCTTCATCACATCTCCCAGTTGGCCCGTGAGTTCAAGCACGCCCTCGCCAGGCATGATATTCACCTCAACGGCCATGGTATCCCCCCCGACAGGAGTCCATGCAAGGCCGCGCACGATACCAACTTCGTCCACCTCATTGGCCATATCGTACAGGTACTTTCTTCCTCCAAGGAAATTCTTGACCGTCCTGGCGGTAACCCGCACTATTTTCTTTTCCCCGGATACCAGGAGCTTTGCGGCTTTCCTTATTACGGACGCGATGCTGCGCTCCAGGTTCCTTACGCCGGCTTCGCGGGTATAATGCACCACGATCTCCCTTATGCCCGATTCATCGAAGCGGACCTTCGTGCTGTCCAGGCCGTGGGCGGCCAGCTGCTTGGGTATCAGGTGCCTTGCCGCGATGCATACCTTTTCATCCTCGGTGTAACCGGAAATATCGATTACCTCCATCCTGTCCAGAAGCGGCTGCGGGATGGCCTCCTTATAGTTTGCCGTTGTGATGAACATTACGTCGGAAAGATCAAAGGGGAGTTCCAGGTAATGGTCCCTGAAATCCTTGTTCTGTTCCGTATCCAGAACCTCCAGAAGGGCTGCGGAAGGATCTCCCCTGAAATCGCTGGACATCTTGTCGATCTCGTCCAGCAGGATCAGGGGGTTGCATGAACCCGCCTGCCTTAAGGCACTGATGATGCGCCCCGGCATGGACCCTACATAGGTTCTCCTGTGGCCGCGTATTTCGGCTTCGTCCCTCACGCCTCCCAGCGACATCCTGACATAGTTCCTGTTCAGGGATTCGGCGATGGACCTGGCAATCGAAGTCTTGCCAACCCCCGGAGGCCCAACAAGGCAGATAATCGGCCCGTGGAGCCCGTTGCGCAGTTTCCTGACCGCCAGGTACTCCAGGATCCTTTCCTTTACCCTTTGCAGGCCGTAATGGTCCCGTTCCAGGACCTCGGCGGCATACTGGAGGTCCAGTCGTTCTTCGGTCTTTTTATTCCAGGGAAGCTCAAGAATGGTATCCAGGTATGTCCTTATGACCCCGCTCTCTGCCGATGAGGAATGCATGCGTGAGAGGCGGTCCACTTCCTTCATGGCCTTTTTCCTGGCCTCTTCGGGAAGGTCCAGCTTCTCTATCCTTTCCTTGTATTCCTCAACCTCGGATGAAATGCCTTCGGATTCGCCAAGTTCCTTCTGGATAGCCTTGAGCTGCTCCCTCAGGTAATACTCCCTCTGGTTTTTGTCAATCTGCTGCCTTACCTTGGTGCTGATGTTCTTCTCTATTTCAAGGATCTCGTTTTCATGCACGAGTATATCCAGTATCCTCTCAAGCCTCTTCTTGGGAGACAGTTCCTCAAGGATGCTCTGTTTGAGTTCAACCGAAATTGAAAGATTGGAGGCAATGATGTCCGGCAGACGGGTCAAATCGTCAACGGCGGTAATAGACAGGGTGGCGTCCGGCGATATCTTGCCCGAAAGCTTGGCATACTGTTCGAAGTGCTCGACCACCTGCCGCGCCAGCGCCTGAATATCGGTCTTCCCGCTGCGAATGGAATAGACCTTTATGGGCTTTATCCTTGCCATGTAGAAAGGCTCGGTCTGGACCATCTCGGCAATTTTCGCCCGTCCTATGCCTTCGACCAGCACCCTGATTGTATCTCCGGGAAGCCTTAAGAGCTGCTTGATCTTTGCTATGGTGCCGTATGCGTATATATCCGTCGGCTCAGGATCCTCTATGCTGGGATCCCTCTGGGCCACGAGGAAAATAAGCTGCTCTTCCAGCATGGCTTCCTCAATCGCCTTGATTGACTTGAACCTGCCCACGTCGAAGTGCAGGATCATATGGGGATAAACCACGATCCCCCGGAGCGGTATTAGCGGCATATGCCTTGCGTTCTTTTCGTTTTCCCTGCCTGCCATGCAGTATCATCCTTTCGTTGCCGTAAGGCCTCCTGGCTTACGGCTACCCCCTATTATAAAGGCCGGTACCCTTCATTTCAAATGATTCTTTTGCCAAAACAGGGGCCGTTTGTTTAATACGCAGGAATCGCACCCGGCGCATCTCCCGTGCCACGGGCCGGCCGGGCGCCTGAATTGCAGACCGGTCTGTAAGCCCGGTCGATCCTTATTTAATATCTTCCCATCAACCCTTCCCGGGAAACAGGATCCGGTAAGGAAAACCTGGCATATAAATAAGGGCCGGCAGGTTTAAAACTCCTGTGCCCCATGCGGTGCGCCATTATTCCCCGGCGGCAGCAAAAAGGAGGAGACACCTGTCTCCTCCCTGGGTATTTAACCTTATTTTATTAGCCTGATCCGTTATTCCTCGATGTTGGCAACAACGCCGGCGCCAACGGTACGGCCGCCTTCACGGATAGCGAAGGTAAGACCTTTCTCCATGGCGATGGGGGTGATCAGTTCGACATACAGCGTGGTCCTGTCACCAGGCATGCACATCTCTACACCCTCGGGGAGCTTGATGTTGCCGGTAACGTCGGTGGTCCTGAAATAGAACTGGGGCCTGTAGCCGGAGAAGAAGGGCTTGGAACGGCCGCCTTCAGCAGCTGTCAGCACGTAAACCTCAGCCGTGAACTTGGTGTGAGGTGTAATTGAACCCGGCTTTGCAAGAACCTGTCCTCTTTCAACCTCTGTTCTCTGGATACCGCGCAGGAGAGCGCCGATATTGTCACCGGCAACGGCCTGGTCAAGGAGCTTCCTGAACATCTCAACACCGGTAACAACAGTCTTCCTGGATTCGTCCTGAAGGCCAACAATCTCAACTTCGTCGCCAACCTTGAGGGTACCTCTCTCAACCCTGCCCGTAGCGACGGTGCCGCGGCCGGTGATGGAGAATACGTCCTCAACAGGCATAAGGAACGGGAGATCCACGGAACGCTGAGGTGTGGGAATATACTCGTCAACTGCCTTCATGAGCTCATGGATGCAGGCGTACTTGGGATCGTTGGGGTCAGTTGAAGTAGACTCAAGAGCCTCAAGAGCGGAACCTCTGACGATGGGGATCTCATCGCCGGGATAGCTGTACTGGCTCAGGAGATCGCGAAGCTCCATCTCAACCAGTTCGATAAGCTCTTCATCGTCAACCATATCGCATTTATTCAGGAAAACAACAATCCTCGGAACACCAACCTGGTGAGCGAGAAGAATGTGCTCACGGGTCTGGGGCATGGGACCATCGGCTGCGGAAACGACGAGGATCGCACCATCCATCTGGGCGGCGCCGGTAATCATGTTCTTAACATAGTCGGCGTGTCCGGGGCAGTCAACGTGAGCATAGTGGCGGTTAGCTGTCTGATACTCAACGTGGGCGGTATTGATGGTGATGCCTCTTTCCTTTTCCTCGGGAGCTGAGTCAATCTGGTTATAATCTTTTACCTCAATGGTCTTGTCGGTAAGAGCCAGAACCTTGGTGATAGCAGCCGTAAGAGTAGTCTTACCATGGTCTACGTGTCCTATTGTACCAATGTTTACATGGGGCTTGGTACGTTCAAATTTAGCCTTTCCCATTTCTAAATAAACCTCCTTACATTGAATCACTGATGATTCAAGATTATATAATTTTTGACTTATTAATTCAATAGCTTTAAGCTTTTAGCAAACATCGTCGTACCGCTCATTCCAGGGCATCGCCGGATATCCGGCGTCAGTTTCCTGCCTTGCGGCCTTCGGTAAGCGCCTCCTGCATATGCTTGGGCACCTCCGCATAGTGAGAAGGCTCCATAGTATACGTTGCGCGTCCCTGTGTGCGGGACCTCAGGTCGGTGGCATACCCGAACATCTCCGACAGGGGCACAAATGCGCGTACGCTGTGCCCGCCGGCGCGGGGTTCCATGCCTTCGATCCTGCCGCGGCGGGCGTTCAGGTCTCCGATTACATCCCCAAGGTAGTCTTCAGGGGTCTGGACATCCACCTTCATGATGGGCTCAAGCAGCACGGGATCGGCCTTTTTCATGCCTTCCTTGAAGGCTATCGACCCGGCTATCTTGAAGGCCAGTTCGGAGGAGTCAACCTCATGGTAAGACCCGTCGTATACGGTAGCACGTACGTCAAGTACCGGATAGCCCGCGACGACGCCGCTGTTCATGGCATCCCGGATGCCCGCGTCAATGGCCGGGATATATTCCTTGGGTATAACGCCGCCAACAACCTTGTTGACGAATTCATAACCCTTGCCCGGCTCCAGGGGTTCCAGTTCAATCCAGCAGTGGCCGTACTGGCCCCTGCCGCCTGACTGGCGCACAAACTTTCCTTCGGCCTTTACGGCCTTGCGGATGGTTTCCTTGTATGACACCTGCGGCTTGCCCACATTGGCCTCTACCTTGAACTCACGGAGCAGGCGGTCCACGATGATCTCCAGGTGGAGTTCGCCCATGCCCGCTATGATGGTCTGCCCGGTTTCAGGATTCGTGGTTACTCTGAAAGTCGGGTCTTCCTCAGCCAGCTTCTGCAGGGCAATGGCCATCTTCTCCTGGCCGGCCTTCGTCTTGGGCTCGATGGCTATATTGATGACCGGTTCCGGAAACACCATGGATTCCAGGATGATGGGATGATCTTCCGTACAAAGCGTATCGCCTGTGGAAGTTTCCTTCAGCCCGACGGCGGCTGCAATATCTCCAGCGAAAACCCTTTCCACTTCCTGCCTGTGGTTGGCGTGCATGAGAAGAATCCGTCCGATCCTCTCACGCCTTTCCTTGGTGGAGTTGTATACATAGGACCCTGCGTTCAGGGTTCCTGAGTACACGCGGAAGAAAGCCAGTCTTCCCACATAGGGATCGGTCATGATCTTGAAAGCCAGGGCAGAAAACGGGGCATCATCGCTGGATTGCCGTTCTTCCTCCACGTCGGCGCCGGGCTTAACGCCCCTGATGGCCGGTATATCCACCGGCGACGGCAGATAATCAACAACACAATCCAGCAGCTTCTGGACGCCCTTGTTCCTGTAGGATGAACCGCAGGTTACAGGAACCATTATATTGGCAATGGTCGCCTTCCTGATACCCGCTTTCAGTTCCTCCTCGGTGAGTTCCCCGCCTTCGAGGTACTTGTTGAGAAGGTCCTCGTCAAGCTCGGCGATGGCTTCGATCATCTGATGGCGGTATTCAGCCGCCAGGTCCTTCATGCTGTCCGGAATGTCCACTTCGTCAATCTGCTTGCCCAAGTCGTCCCTGTAAATGTAGCCCTTGTTCTTCACAAGGTCCACTATACCCTCAAAGTGGTCTTCCTTGCCTATGGGGAGTTGTATGGGCACCGCGTTGGCATGGAGCCTGTCCTTCATCATCTTGACGCAATTGAAGAAGTCGGCGCCCATGATATCCATCTTGTTGACATAGGCAAGACGCGGAACACCATACCAGTCGGCCTGTCTCCAGACGGTTTCGGTCTGGGGCTCAACTCCTCCTTTTGCACAGAAAACGGTTACCGCTCCGTCAAGAACGCGAAGGGAACGCTCAACCTCAACAGTGAAGTCAACATGTCCGGGCGTATCTATGATGTTTATTCTGCAATGCTTCCAGTAAGCGGTGGTAGCGGCGGAAGTAATGGTGATGCCTCTCTCCTGCTCCTGTTCCATCCAGTCCATGGTGGCGTTGCCTTCGTGGGTTTCCCCAAGTTTATGCTGACGCCCCGTGTAGAACAGGATTCTTTCCGTAGTGGTGGTTTTCCCTGCGTCGATGTGTGCCATAATACCGATGTTCCTTGTATTCTCCAGGGAGTACTCTCTCTGCACCGATATCCTCCTTTCGATTCAGTAGTGCGTTTTGTGCTGCGTCGATCCATTACCACCTGTAATGAGCAAATGCCTTGTTTGCTTCCGCCATCTTATGAGTATCATCCTTCTTCTTGACTGCGCCGCCCAAATTGTTGGTCGCGTCAAGCAGTTCCGCGGCAAGCCTCTCGGCCATGGTACGCTCGCTTCTCTTCCTTGCGAAGTCAACCAGCCAGCGCAGACCAAGAGCCTGTCTTCTATCAGGCCTGACTTCCACAGGGACCTGGTAGGTGGCGCCACCCACGCGGCGTGCTTTAACCTCCAGTACAGGCATGATGTTGTTCAGAGCCTGATGAAAGACTTCAAGGGGATCTTTTCCGGTCTTTTCCCTGATTATGTCAAAGGCGCCGTAGCAGATCTTCTGCGCAACCCCCTTCTTGCCGTCCAGCATCAGGTTATTTATAAGCTTCGTCACCGTCTTGTCGTTATAAATCGGATCGGCAAGCACGTCTCTTTTGGGCACATGTCCTCTTCTTGGCACTTTCCTTCCCTCCTTTACATGATAACTGCGGGTTTTTACCCGGTATCACAGGTACTCGTCCCGGTTTTATCCGGGTACGTCAGTGCGTCTCGTCAGTTAAAGCATAAATATAGGTTTTGGCGTTATTGCGCCGCACAGGCGGTATGCCAAACTATATATATGATAACAACGTTTTCGCACGTCGATTCGTCCTGTATTAGGAATTGAACTGCTTCATCCGGGAAGTCGTTTTACTTCCCCTTCTTGGCGCCGTATTTTGAACGGCCCTGCTTACGGTTAGCCACACCGGATGTATCAAGCGTTCCCCTGATGATGTGGTACCTTACGCCGGGAAGATCCTTGACACGGCCGCCCCTGATAAGAACAACACTGTGTTCCTGAAGGTTGTGGCCGATACCGGGAATGTAGGCAGTCACTTCAATACCGTTTGTCAAACGGACCCTCGCAACCTTGCGGAGAGCTGAGTTAGGCTTTTTTGGCGTGATGGTCTTGACCACCGTGCACACTCCGCGCTTCTGGGGGCTGCTCAACTGCACAGGCTTTTTCTTCAAAGTGTTCATACCCACCTGAAGAGCCGGCGCGGTAGATTTGTAGACTACCTTCTTCCTGTTCTTCCTCACCAGTTGGTTAAAAGTCGGCATCCATTCTCACCTCCCTGTTCTTTGTGTAATCTATAAAATTAACGTTTGACGTTAATTTTCCTTTTTCTGTGCCAATATACCGACCACCGACGCTCCTACGTCAATACCGGCTGCCTTGCCCAGCTGTTTCATGGAATCGGCCATATGGACCGGAATCCCCCGCTGTTCGCAGTACTGTTTCAACTGGCCGACCACACGCATATCTGCGTCGCCAGCGATGATCAGGGATTCAAGCCTGTTGGCCTCGGCAGCCTTTCGGGCCTGCTTAATGCCGACAACCTTGTCCATCCGTTTCAATCCATCAAGCATTGCATACGCCTCCGGATCCCAATAAAATTGGCATCAAGACAAAAGCATGCAAACCGGCACGTTCGCACGCTAAAATATTGTATCACCGCATTCATTCCATTGTCAAGCAGGTCTTATGAGCCTTTGGCAGCATCGGCGGGATGGCGGGGCCCGGGAAATGGATACTGCCGGATGGCCGGTATGCGGCAAGGGCTTAAAAAACCAGTTTCAGCCCGGCAAGCCTTCTCTTCATTTCCTGGATGATCATCTTCTCGTCTTCAACGGTATCAGCTTCGAAGGTGACTGAAAAGCGTAAGTATGCCCCGGCATCGTCCCATGGCACCACTGATATCCCCGCGTTTTCGATAAGCCAGGCGGCTGCCCGGGCGGCAGAACTGAACCGGACGCCCCCTCCTGCTCCTTTCGGGCACGGCACATAACAATAGAAGGTTCCCCCCGGTTTTCGGGCATCAAACCCCAGCTCATTCAGGGCTTCCACCAGCATGCCCAGCCTGCGGGAGTATTTTGCACAAAGGGCATCTGTGATCTCCGGGTGGTTCATGGCATAGATCCCGGCCTTCTGTATTGCGCGGAACTGGCCTGAATCGGTGTTATCCTTCACGGTCCCGTAAGCCTGGATGATCCTGGGATTCCCCACGGCAAAGGCCATACGCCATCCGGTCATATTGAAGGCCTTGGAAAGGGAGTGAATCTCCAAACCCACTTCCATTCCTCCATCCACGCCAAGAAGGCTTATGGGCCTTTTGCCGTCATAGACAAGAGCGCCATAGGCCGCGTCGGATACCACGATAATCCGGTGGGACCGGGCAAACCGGACAACCTTCTGAAGAAATTCATAAGTTGCCGCCTGTCCCGTTGGATTGTTGGGATAATTGATATATAAAAGCTTTGCCCGCTCAAGTACATCTTCCGGTATGGCATCCAGGTCGGGGTAAAAATCATTCTCCCTTGTAAGGGGCAGGGGATATACATCTCCGCCCATATACCGCGTCCAGGTCCCCAGGACGGGATAGCCGGGCACGGTTACCAGCGCCAGGTCGCCGGGATTTATAAAGGCCGCCGGAAGCAGGGCAAGGATAGGCTTTGATCCGATACCGTGCAGAATATGCCTCTTTGGATCTATCCCGTCAAGGCCGTAAACCCTTTTCAGATAAACAGCGGCTGCCTCATAGAACTCCGCAATGCCGTTATCAGAATAGTACCGGTTTTCAGGTTTCCCCGCCTCATGGCTGAGGGTCTCCACCACACCTTCAGGAGCGGGTTTATCCGGCTCCCCGATGCCCATATCGATTATTGAAAGGTCTGGTCTTTCCTTCCTGACCCTGGCCTTCGCTTCCTTAATCATGGCAAACTTGTAGGTTTCGGTTTCTTCTCCGAAGTTCTCTCCGCCAAGTCGTTCAGCTATCAGTCGATCCACAAAACTCACCTGGCTCACCCCTTTTTATTCGCAGCATCATAGTAGTAGTTTCTAATACTACTACTATGATAAAGTGCCTGAAAAAATCTGTCAACCCTCAGATTGACAGATTCTGATCAAGCTTCGCAGCATTAAGGTATATGGCACAATTGGATCAGGAGGTCTTTACCGATCGGTAGACGCGAATTCCTCCGCTTTTAACCACATCCTCCGCGTTGCCGAAGGTTTCCCGCATCATTTTTTTCAGGGTTTCGCCTCCCTTGTTGTGGTAGGCCACGATCTGGAGGGCTCCTCCGGGACAGAGGCGGTGGAGCGCCTCCTGTATCAGGCGGAATGTAACAGCCTTTCCTGCGGCTATGGGAGGGTTGGACACGATATCGCCGAATGTCCGCCCTTCCAGTTCACTGTAGAGATCGCTTTTGAGAACCCGGACATACAGGTTGTTGAAATCGGCGTTTTTTGCGGTGTATTCCACGGCCCGCTCGTTGATGTCCACCGCCGTTACGTCGAGATGGGGATAACGCGCTTTGATGAACAGTGATATGGGGCCGTAGCCGCAGCCCACATCCAGGACCGAAGGATGTGCTCCCGATGGTTTGAAATTGGAGATGAGAAGTTCGGAAGCCCGGTCGACCCTTGATCCGAAACCAAAGACTCCGCTCACCGACACGAGAGAAAGGGTATTCCCGGCGATCCGCCAGTCAAAACGGCATTCCCTTATCTCCGATGTTGGTTTTTCAGTATAATAGTGATCCGTCATCTGAACGCCACCTTTAAAAGCACAGCCTCATGGCTGCCTTACAGGATATGAATGGGCTGCCCTGAAGGAACTGGGTGTTATTCCCGAGTAGCGCTTGAACACATATGAAAAATAAGCTATGTTGTCAAAGCCGCACAACAGGGATATGTCCGAAATTGATTCGCCGGTGGTGGCCAAAAGTTCCCTCGCCCGGCTTATCTTTCTCGATATAACGAATTCGTTGGGGGTCATCCCCATGGCTTTGGCAAACACACGGTGGAAATAGTTCGGGCTCATGCCTGCCACCGCAGCCATATCCTTCAGCATGATTCTCTTCGATATATTCTGCTCAACATAATCCATAACATTCTTTATCATCGCCCTGTAGGCCGAGCAATCCCTCCCGGAGCACTCGTGGTGCAGCGCTTCCCTTGAAAGCCTGCACAAAAGCTGCAGGCAATAGCCTTTAAGCAGCGTCGCCGAATCCGGTCCGGGGTTGATATACTCCTTCAGGATCGCATCATAAAGGACTGAATACTGCTCGAAGGATGACGCCTTGATGACCGGGGGAATCCTGTCCAGGGACGGGCAGGAATAATACTGCTGGTATTCCTGGGGCTTGTGGAAATCATAAGTGGTTGAATCCTTTCCGGTGTTGTCCATAAGGTCCAGGATAACTGCATAGCAGGTATACGGAAGAACACCCCTGGTGGTCTGGCCCGGTCGTCTCAGGATAATATCACCCCTGGAAACAGGATAATATACCTTGTCGATATACATCCCGCCCTCGCTGTAGGTGATCAGCTCGGTTTCATAATCATAAACCGTTCTTTCCCTAAGCTCGTGGCGTTTCTTAAAATTTTTCCCGTCGGAATAGTAATATGCCTTCAACACACGGGGTGTGATCTGGCTGAACTCAACATTCACAGTTTTCATGGCTTTCACCAAATCATGTTAAGATTTCGATAGCAAAGCAAAGATTTTGATTTACAGATGTTGCCATATGTAAGTATACTACAAAAAAATAAACATATACAAGGTGGAGATCGCATGTCACGTTCCCATTTCCCGGCAGACTTCGTATGGGGAGTCGCCGCGGCGTCGTACCAGATAGAGGGCGCCGCATATGAAGGCCTTAAGTGTCCGAGTGTCTGGGATGAGTTCTGCAGGAAGGAAGGCGTTATCGCCAACAATGATTCAGGAGAGGTAGCATGTGACCATTTCCACAGGTACGAAGAAGATATTGCCATAATGTCCAGCCTGGGATACCCGACCTACCGGTTTTCCATAAACTGGCCGCGTGTGATTCCTAAAGGCACAGGACAGGTCTATGCAGACGGGCTGGATTTCTATGACAGGCTGGTGGATACCCTGCTCAGCAAAAACATAACCCCCTATGTGACCCTTTTCCACTGGGAATTTCCTCAGGCGCTCCAGGACAAGGGCGGCTGGCTTCACCCCGACAGCCCAAAGTGGTTTGCCGAATATACGCGGGTTATTGTGGACAAATTATCCGACCGGGTCCGGAACTGGATAACCCTCAATGAACCTCAATGCTTCATCCTGCTGGGACACTATGAGGGAACCCATGCACCCGGTTTGAAAATGCCTGTGAAGGAAATTCTGGCCATAGCGCACAACGTCTTCCTCGCCCATGGGGAATCGGTGAAGGTTATACGTGAAGAAGCAAAGACCTTGTCCCGTATCGGGCTTGCCATGATTGGAAGAACCTTCATTCCACATTCCCTGAGCCCGCAGGATATTGAGGCTGCCAGGCAGGCAATCTTTGACTTTGACGGCATGGAACATGGCCTGTGGAGTAACGGCCTCTGGTTTGATCCAATGCTCCTTGGCAGGTATCCGGAAGGCTATTACAGCACATTCGGGGACCTGGTCCCCGCGATCGGCCCGGATGACTTTGAGGTTATGGCGCAGCCCATCGACTTCCTTGGCCTGAATATTTACCAGGCGCCATTTGTGAGAATGGGACCGGATGGAAAGCCGGAAATGGTCCCATTAAAAACAGGCGCGCCCCGGGCCAATAACGGATGGCCTGTCACCCCTCAGAGTCTTTACTGGGGACCGCGCTTCCACTATGAACGCTACAGGATCCCCATCTATATAACCGAAAACGGCCTTGCAAACCAGGACTGGGTTTCCCTGGACGGCAGGGTGCACGACCCGCAGCGGATCGATTACCTTAGAAGGTACCTCCTGGAACTGGACCGGGCCATAGCCGACGGGACAGGAGTGAAAGGCTATTTCCAATGGTCAATCCTGGACAATTTCGAATGGGCTGAAGGCTATGACAAGCGCTTCGGACTGGTGTACGTGGATTTCGAAACCCTGAAGCGAACTGTCAAGGATTCGGCATATTGGTATTCAAATGTTATAAAAACCAACGGTGAAGCTCTTTACGAGGGGCTTTAGGTCCTCCTGCCGGGTCTGTTTCCCACGGCGCCTTAATTCCAGTGCTTCATCAGGTCGGCCATCCATTTGGCCACATCCACCGAGTAGACGGCTTGCAGGTTCTCACGGGTAAGCACCCGTGGGACTTCCCCCTGAGCATATATCTTTCCTTCGTTCATGAGAAGGGCCCGGGTCCCGTAACAGAAGGCGGTATTCAGGTCGTGGACAACAGCCATAACCGCTTTGCCCCGGGCCTTTGACCATTTCTTTATGATATCGAACATGGTTATCTGGTACTTGATATCCAGATGATTGGCAGGCTCGTCCAGTATAAGGAGGTTAGGGTCCTGGGCCAGGAGCTGGGCCAGGTAAACCCTCTGCAGTTCGCCTCCTGAAAGGGTCAGCACCGACTGGTCCGCCATATGGTCCATGCCGGTAATTGCAAGGGCTTCCTCGATCTTCGCTTTGTCCTCCCGGCTGAGCGCGCCGAAAAGTCCGCGCATATGGGCATACCTTCCAAGGCTCACAACTTCATAAACGGTATGGGGAAACAGCGGTTGATGTTCCTGGGCCAGCACGCCCACAAGGGAGGCCAGGATTTTCGGCTTTATGGACAGGATGTCGCGCCCGTTGAGAAGGACTCTGCCAGTATAGCCGTAAATGCGCATGATTGCCTTTATCAATGTGCTTTTCCCGGCGCCGTTGGGACCTATCAGCATTAAGAAGTCATTCTCGTCCACACAGAAGGTAACCCCGTCCACTATGGTCCTGTTATTTACCTGTACGCTCAGGTTCCGGACATCAAGCATGGCGCCTCCCGGAACGGTCCTTTCCATGCCATCCGGCAAAACGTCCGCCATTTTAAACTCTCCTGTTCAGCCGGTTATACCGGTAGAATACGACAATGAATATAACAGCCCCTGTAAAGGAGGTCACAACACCCACGGGAAATTCTTCCGGGCTCAGCAGCGTCCTCGAAAGCAGGTCGGTCAGCACCATGAATATACCGCCCGTGATAAGGGACGCGGGCAGCAGTTTCCTGTGATCCGGTCCCGTGACCATCCTCGTGATATGGGGTATCACAAGTCCCACAAAGCCTATGGTGCCGCTGACCGAGACCGAAACCCCGATGAGAACCGACGTCAGCACCAACAGGGCTATCTTGACTGTTTTGGTGTCGACCCCTATGTAGCGCGCCTGCTCCTCGCCGAGGGAAAAGGCGTTCAACTCTTTTGAAAAAGCGATTATAGCAAGGCTTCCGAACACGAAGACAGGCGCCATCAGGATGACATGGTTCCATCCCTTCCCCGAGAATGACCCCATGGACCAGAACACCACCTGCTTCAGGCTGTCTCCCGAAAGCACGATAAGAAGGCTGGTGATGCTTCCTGCCAGCATGGAGAAGATGACGCCGGTAAGAATTATGGTATTGGTGGAAAGGCTGCGGTCAATCCTGTAAGTCAATGTCAGGATGAATACCAGGGAAAGGAAGGAAAAGGCGATGCTGCTTAAGGCCAGCCCAAGTTCGGGCGAAAAGCCGAGGCGGATGCCAAGCACAATGGATAATACGGCGCCAAGCGCCCCTCCTGAAGATACGCCAAGGGTTGACCCGTCAGCCAGCGGGTTTTTCAGAAGGCTCTGCATCACAGCCCCCGCCAGGGACAGCGCGCCGCCGGTCATAGCAGCCAGGAGCACGCGCGGCATCCGGACCATGGCTATGATGGTTTCGGTACCGCTTTGTATCCCTGTCATATCGCCTTTCCCGAAAAGGTACCGGAGCAGAATATTCCATGTATCGGAAAGCGATACCGGAACGCTGCCGAGGGAAACGGCGGTAAACAGGACCGCTGCAAACAGTATAATGCCAGGAATGTAAACCCACAGGCTCCATATGCCTTTCGGCTGCCTGCGTCCGGTGTCGGGCACCCGATCCCCCTCCTTTATGCTTTGACTCGGCAGGCGGCTGTCCTCCGCATACAGCCACATCCGGTATTACTCAGCCATCAGTCTCAGAAGTTCCCTTGCGGCGTCCACCAGCCTCGGCCCGGGCCTTGACAGCATATCCGCGTCAAGCATATAGACCCTGCCATTCTTGACCGCGCTTATCCCGGACCAGTTTGGCCGTCCGGTTATATCGCCCACAGGGTCTTCTATACCGGTCAACGGGCTTGCCGTGGTAACGATGATGTCCGGATTCCTCTCTATGACCTGTTCTTCGGATACGGCGCACCAGCCCTCCGTATCCCCGAAAATATTCGTTGCGCCTGTAAGATCCAGAAGCTCCTGTACAAAGGTCCCCCGGCCGCATGACCACAGGCCGTACTGCAGGGGCGAAACCTCTATATAGACCGATTTCGGGGATATCCCGCGGGCTTCTTCCTTAATGGAAGCAAAGCTTTCCTGCATTTTCTCCACCAGTTCATCGGCTTCTTTGCCTTTTCCCACCGCCTGTCCGATTATCCTGATGATCCCATAAGTCGCATCAAGGCTGTTGGCTTCTGTTACAACCACCTTGATCCCGGCAGCCTCCAACTGCTTTATCTGGTCCTCCATGGCATCCATCTTGCTGAAAAAGACAACATCGGGATCCAGAGAAATCAGGGCTTCTATGTTCAGTTTCTCACCCGTGGGAAGCTTCTGCTTGTTGCCGGTGTCCTCAGGATAGTTGCAGTAGTCGCTGACAGCGATAATCCTGTCCCCGGCCCCCAGGGCGTAGAGTATTTCGGTGTTGGCAGGGCTGAGGGAAATGATGGACTTTGGCGTTGAGTCGAATACGACCTCGGTTCCCCTGCTGTCGGTGACGCGGACCCCTTTTCCTGAAACCCCGTCACCGCAGCCGGTCATGGCAGCAAGCAACATGAGAATTAGCACCAGGCACATGATTTTTTTCATCAAAAAAACACCTCCAAAGATCAGGAATCTTTTAACAGGTGTTTCTTCAAGGTAAGCTTTCAATTAAAAACCCGCTTTCTTCAAAGCGGGCAGGATCGTGCGCACAATCCGTTTACAGGCCTTGCGGCCTGCTCTTTACCCAGAAGAAACCATACATGGCGGCAGGTCTACCGACTTTGCCTCATCCTCCAACGGCACCTTCCCAGATCAAAGATCCAGTGGCTTAAGCCGTTTTCGTCAGCTTCACGGTTGCTGGGACAGTGCGGGACTTTCACCCGCTTCCCTCGATGCACAAAAGCGCAGGCATTTTCATGCACCGCCATGCACTATTTGATTGTGTATTAATTATATGCTTTCTGCCGCCCCGTTGCAAGGTGCAATAAAAGAAACACCCGCCGGCG
Source organism: Clostridiaceae bacterium (assembly GCA_012719645.1). Classification (GTDB taxonomy): domain Bacteria; phylum Bacillota; class Clostridia; order DSM-8532; family DSM-8532; genus Thermoclostridium_A. The sequence goes on along the minus strand of JAAXZX010000034.1, from coordinate 38,542 downwards.
CTTCCCGACGGGTGTTTCTGCTATATACGGCTCTTTACCGGAGTTAATTATTTTTTACGGATCCGGTTACATCATGCCGCCCATTCCGCCGCCCATAGCCGGAGCCGGTTCGTTTTTCTCAGGCTTCTCGGCAACCAGGCTCTCGGTGGTAAGAACCATGGCAGCGATGGACGCGGCGTTCTGGAGCGCTGTGCGGGTTACCTTGGTAGGATCCACAATACCGGCCTTAATCATGTTGACATACTTCTCGCGCAGGGCGTCGAAGCCTGTGCCGGGCTTGCTTCCGCGCACCTTTTCAAGGATTACTGAACCTTCGAGGCCCGCATTGATGGCGATCTGCCTGATGGGCTCCTCAAGCGCCTTCATGACGATCATGGCGCCTGTCTTCTCATCGCCGGACAGGGTATCCAGCAGCGCCTGCACCTTGGGCTGTACGTTGATGTATGCTGTACCGCCGCCGGAAACAATGCCTTCCTCCACGGCAGCCCTTGTGGCAGCCAGTGCATCCTCAATGCGCAGTTTCTTCTCCTTCATCTCGGTTTCGGTAGCTGCGCCCACCTGGATGACCGCAACGCCGCCGGACAGCTTGGCGAGCCTTTCCTGGAGCTTCTCCCTGTCAAAGTCGGAGGTTGTTTCCTCTATCTGGACCTTGATGGACGCAATCCTGTCCCTGATCTTGTTTTCGTCGCCCTTACCACCTACGATAATGGTGTTCTCCTTCTGCACTACAACCTTCTCGGCGCGGCCCAGCATGGAGAGCTTGGCTTCCTTGAGATCAAGGCCCACTTCCTCGGATATGACCTGGCCGCCGGTCAGGATTGCTATGTCCTCAAGCATGGCCTTCCTTCTGTCGCCGAAGCCGGGGGCTTTAACGGCAACGCTGGTGAAGATCCCGCGGAGCTTGTTGACAATCAGTGTGGAGAGGGCTTCGCCTTCAACATCCTCGGCAATGACAACCATCTTCTTGCCCTGCTGGACAACCTGCTCCAGTATGGGCAAAAGTTCCTGGACATTTGAAAGCTTCTTGTCGGTAATGAGAATATAGGGCTCTTCCAGGACAGCTTCCATTTTCTCGGTATCGGTTACCATGTACGCTGAAACATACCCGCGGTCGAACTGCATACCTTCCACGACTTCCAGGTTGGTGCTCATGGTCTTGGACTCTTCAACGGTAATAACGCCGTCGTTGGACACCTTTTCCATGGCCTCCGCTATCAATTCTCCTATATCGTCATCATTGGCGGAAATGGAAGCTACGCGGGCAATATCGTTCTTGCCCTTGACCTTCTGGGATATCTCACGTATCCCTTCAACAGCAGCGTCCACTGCTTTCTGTATACCTTTCTTGAGGATCATGGGGTTGGCTCCTGCGGCAACATTCTTCAGGCCTTCACGGATGATCGCCTGGGCCAGGAGCGTGGCTGTGGTCGTACCATCGCCGGCCACATCATTGGTCTTGGTGGCTACTTCCTTGACCAGCTGGGCTCCCATGTTTTCAAACGGATCTTCCAGTTCGATCTCTTTTGCTATGGTAACCCCGTCATTGGTGATCAGGGGAGAACCAAATTTCTTATCCAATACAACATTTCTTCCCTTGGGGCCCAGGGTGATCTTAACGGTATTGGCAAGCTTGTTGACTCCGCTTTCCAGCGCTTTCCTTGCTTCTTCCCCAAACAAGATGTCTTTTGCCATTATTTACGCCTCCTTCTTATTCCACTATCGCAAGGATGTCGCCCTGCTTGACAATGGTGTATTCTTCCCCGTCGATTTTGACTTCGGTTCCGGCATACTTGCTGATGAGAACCTTATCCCCCTTCTTGACTTCCATCTTTACCTCGTCGGTACCGGGGCCGACAGCCTTAACCTCGGCCATCTGGGGTTTCTCCTTCGCAGAACCGGGCAGAACAATGCCGCTTTTCGTTGTTTCTTCAGCTTCCAGCATCTTGATGACAACTCTGTCTGCCAGTGGTTTAATCTTCATATATGCACCCTCCTTGTATTTTTCCCGACTCAAGCGAACGGGCTATTTCCTTGTTAGCACTCAACCTGGTTGAGTGCTAATACAATATTAATCAATTTTATACTCTTAATCAAATAGCCATATTTTTAGAATTCCATTGAATACCAGCAAATATTCCCGTAAAAATATAAATATCTCGCCCTTGCTCGCGTTTGCTGGTAAATCCTCCTGTTTTGAAAGGTCTGACAGGCTCATTCAGTGCGGTTCATCTCGTAGATAATCTGCAGCCCTTCCAGCGACAAAAACGGATTCACCTCGTCTATGGTTTTGGATTCCGATGCGATGAGCCTTGCCATGCCTCCTGTCGCCACAACCTTTATCCCCGGTTCGTCCATTTCCTGCTTCATCAGGCTTACGATATGGTCCACCTGTCCCACATAGCCATGGATAATTCCCGACTGCATGCTGGTGACGGTGGTTTTCCCGATAACGTTTTTGGGCTTAGCAATCTCTATTCGCGGAAGCTTGGCAGCTTTCTCAAACAGGGCTTCGGCAGAAATCTTTATGCCCGGACAGATCACGCCGCCAAGATAGTCCCGCCTGGAATTGACAGCGCAAAAGGTAGTGGCAGTTCCAAAATCCACGATTATGACAGGACCGCCGTAGAGATTGATGGCTGCGGCCGCGTTGACGATCTTGTCCGAGCCGACCTCCCGCGGGTTTTCATATTTTATGTTTATCCCGGTCCTGATGCCCGGCTCAACCAGGATTGGCTTTTTATCAAGGTATTTCCTGATGGCGTTGGACATGGAATGCATTACGGGCGGCGCCACCGTGCACATGATAACATCGGTGATCATCCCGGGGCTGATCCCGTCATGTTCCAGCATTGACAAAAGGAGCATCCCGATCTCGTCGGAAGTCCGTTCCTTGCTGGTGGAAATGCGCCAGTTCCCCACCAGCGTCCTTTCCTTGTAAACCCCTATGGCCGTATTGGTATTTCCCACATCAATGGCAAGAAGCATAACGAACCAAACCTTTCAATACCAAAGCCCAACGTGCCGGGCAGCCCTAAAGTCCCAGCTTGATACTCCTGATCTGCCTTATTTCAAACTGGATATCCTTTTCTATCTGCTCAACATCAGCCTTGATATCTTCCACCGTTTCCTCACGTTTTGTCCTGACTTGGCGGTTCAGATGATCATAGTGCGGCCTGCCGCCTTTCCTTGCAAGCTTGCCCTGGCGGTGGTCCGCACTCTCCCTGCTGATGTTTTCAGGCCCGTGCCTGTCGTTTCCTTTCTGCGGCTCCCTGCCCTTCAGGGCATTGTGCCCGTTGGCATTGCCGCGGTTCTTGCCCCCTATCCGGGTGATGGAGGTCTTTTTTTCCTGCCCGTTGTTCCTGTTGTGCGGAAACTTCCTGTTGTCTGCCTTTCGGTTCTGGTCACTGTTTTCGTTATGATTGTTCTGGTACTCCATAACTACCTCCCGTTCAGGATTCCTGGCCTGGGCAGTTGCATGGCCAGTATTCATTATCATATAACAATCCCTTTAAAGGTGGAAGCCCTGATTTTTGGCATATCCGATTATTCGTAGCTCAGGCTTATCTCCCCTGAGAAGATTTCCCTTATGCTGCCATCCTCAAGCTGTATTTTCAGCCTTCCGTCCTCCCCGATATCCAGGGCCAGGGCCCGTACTTTTTCGGTTCCCCGGACAACTTCCACCATCCGTCCGAGGGTCGCGGAACGCTGCCGCCATTCCATGAGCATGGAATCCGGTCCGTTCCTGAGATAATCCTCATAGACCTGCTCAAGCTGGTTGAGTATCTCCGCTGCCAGTCGGGTCCTGTCCGGCAGCACACCTTTCTTAATATGCTGCCTAAGGGATGTGGCTTTATTCCTCAGGTCCGGCGGGAAATCCTCAGGGGCGGAGTGGGTATTCAGGCCGATTCCCGCTATTACCCATGAAACCCTTTCAGCCTCTGCAGAGAGCTCTGTCAGGATGCCGCAGACCTTCCTGCCTCCTATCAGTATATCATTTGGCCATTTTATGCCGGGTTCTTCGCTGAGGAACGGCTCGATAGCCCGGCACACCGCAACAGCTACGGCCAGGGTTATGGCCTGGACATTGGCTGGATGAAGCTCAGGCCTTAAAAGGACTGACATCCATATTCCTCTTCCGGCCGCGGAGTTCCACTCCCTTCCCAGCCGTCCCCGTCCGCGGGTCTGCTCGTTGGCTATTACCACAGTGCCATGGACAGCCCCGGCATTGGCAAGCCCTTTTAATACATTATTCGTGGATTCCACAGATTCGTAAAAACGCATTTCCCGTCCCAGGAACCCTGTTCTAAGCAGGCTCTGGATTCCCGGCTTCCCATAGCAGGCTTCATGGGACAGGAGCCGGTATCCCTTTCTCGTGGAAGCATCGATGGAATAGCCATCCCTCTTTAATGCCGCGATCTTCTTCCATACCGCCGTCCTGGATATGTTGAGCTCCCTGCTTAATAAAGCGCCCGAGACATAACCGTCCCTGGCGGCGAGCAGGGAAAGGATATCTCCGCTGCTGACAAGGTCGCCGCGTTTCATTTCCTTCCTGTCGATAATGATTCCTCCATCATCAGGGGATTCTGGTGACAATATAAGCATCGGTTTCGGGATCCATGAATACCGCGGTCCCCAGGTCCGGGTTTTCCATGCAGCGCATTCTTCCTATTGATTCGAGGTAACGGCAATAGGCATAGATCAGTGTATTGCCTGAATCCTGGCGCTCCTGCTCGATTTCGTCCATGAGATTTCTCAGGTACAGCGACTCCGAGTTTTCAAACAGGACCGGGGCATCCTGGGCTTTTCCTGTTATTTCAATCTGCTCTGGCAGGACCGATGTTAAAACAAGACATTCAGGATTTCTGAAAACCCCGAAACGGTATTCTGAGAGCGGCACCAATGTCTTCATATAACGCTCCATCAGCGAAGGTTCGGCAAAGCCCATCCGATAGAGGTCCGCATCGCCTACCATGCATTCTTCGGGATCCAGGTCAAGCCTTATACAGCGGTATGATCCGTCCCTGGATTTGACAGGATCATCCCAGGGGTTAATCAATGCGAGCATAACCTTCCGATGTCCCTGGGGTTCGCCGAAATTCATCTCACGGTCATACCACTGTGATAGTTTGATGCCGCAGTCGACAATGTCGCGTATGCTGTCCGCTGGTACATAACGGTATAAAACAGACATATCCAACCCCCGCAAAGCTTTTTCGGTTTGGTTTATTCTCCCTTAAGCGCCTGACAAGGACCGCCAAAACTCCATTATAGATTATATTATTTTTTTCAGGGATAATCAAACATCAGCGCTTTCCGGCAGCATTTCCTGACAGCCTTTTCCCTGCTTTCCCGGCCATTCCGGCGCCCGGAACGGCCGGGCGGCCATTGCTCTGCGCTTAAGGGCAAACACATGCCCTTTGGGGTTTTATATGTCAATCCGGCGCGGCCGGACTCATTATTGTTGGGAAACGTGCATAAATCCTTGACTTTATTGAAAACGCATTATAAAATGATGACGAAATTTTGAGCAGGAGGTAATTCCTTATGAACAAGGCTGAACTCATAAGCGCTGTAGCACAGCAGTCGGGTCTCACCAAAAAGGATAGCGAAGCCGCTATCGACGCTTTCATTTCAGTTGTTGAGGACGCTCTGTCCAAGCAGGAAAAGGTTGTTCTTGTCGGATTCGGTACCTTTGAGGTAAAAGCGAGAGCAGCAAGAAAGGGCCGCAACCCGCAGACCAAGGAAGAAATCACGATCCCTGCTTCCAAGGCCCCTGTTTTCAAGGCAGGCAAAGCCCTTAAAGATAAGGTTAACGGGTAATTATAACCATAAGGACAGGAAGCAGTAAAAAAGAGGCCCGGTCCATATGGCCTCTTTTCTGCTTTCCTGCGTTATTTTATCTCTTTTCTCACAAACAGGGTGCCGATATCTTCACCCTTCAGTATGTCCAGGATCACGGCAGGATCCCTGCCGTTGGCTATCACCATGTTTACACCGGCTTCCGTGACTATTTTCGCCGCGCCCAGCTTGGTGATCATCCCCCCGGTTCCCCTGCTGGTTCCCTTTCCATCGGCATAGCTGAGCACTGTGTCGTCAATATCCTCAACGACCGATATGAGCCTGCATTCCTCGCTCTTCCCCGGGTTCCTGTCATAAAGGCCGTCCACATCGGACAGGATGATCAGGAGGTCAGCTGATACCAGCTTGGCCACTACGGCCGAAAGGGTGTCATTGTCGCCGAACATGTTAAGGTGCTCTATCTCGTCAATGGATACCGTATCGTTCTCATTGACTATCGGAATAACGCCGAATTCCATAAGGCTGTTGAAGGTATTCATTACATTGAGCCTTTTCACATCATCATCCAGGTCCGTCCTTGTAAGCAGCACCTGGGCGACGGTATGGTTGTAGACCGCAAAGAGGCGGCTGTATATGTTCATCAGTTCACACTGGCCGATGGCGGCCAGGGCCTGCTTCATTCCCATTACCTCAGGCCGCTTCCTCAGGTTGAACTTTCCCATACCAACGCCAATGGCCCCGGAAGACACCAGGACGATTTCCTTCTCGATATTCATCAGTTCGGCGATGACCAGCGCCAGCCTGTCCATCCTTACCAGGTTCATCTTCCCGTTGTCATGGGTCAGTGTGGACGTGCCGACCTTTATTACAATCCTTTTGGCAGACTTCAGCATTTCTCTGCCCTGATGCATATTCAACACCCCGTATCAGAAAAATACATTCCCAAATACATTTCGGTTATTTTATCAAATGTGATTACAACAGCCCCGGCGCACCGGCCTTCAATCCGGCTGCCAGGCGGCCCCTGGGAAATAAAATCCGCCGGATCACCTGCAAATCGCTATCACAAAAAGACAAAGTCAGCCTTTTTATACAATCGGTTCAACAGTTTTCTCCAGGATTCCCCATGGCCGAAAACCATTGCCCGGGGCCCGATTTCACCAATTGGCAGTCATTCTTTACACCACTTGGTGAATAATATATGATAGGTTTCAGATTCCAAAGATTATTGGGCCAGACTAATTCCTAACCCCCCGGTGGTTTGGCCTTTTTTTTATGCGTTAATCGGATTACAGCCTTATCAGTTCGATGTCGCCAAGCGCCCCGACAACATCGCCGATGATCACCAGCGCACCGATAACACCCGGTTTCCCGGTTATAAAGTCAAGTGCCCCCTCCACGTCTTCCGGCGTCCTGATCCTGTTGCCCAGCGCTGTGGCGCAGGCATCAGCCAGTGACGCGTCCCTGGATACCACCAGGGCGGCATCGGCATTTCCGAAACTCAGGGAATGCCCCACAGTTCCCGAGGATGTGCAGATCCCGCAGGGAGACATCTCCTTCCTCACCAGGATTCCCAGCTTGCCGCTTAGCGGGGAATTCCCCGCAAATATACCTACTCTTCTGTCGCTCCTGCTGTGCATGAATATATCGCCGCCGTTTTCAACGATGACCTCGTCGGACTTCTCAAGGAGTCTCGTGCCCACAAACTTGGCCACGGCTCCTGCGACCGCCGCCATGGGACCGACGCCCGCTATCCTCGCCGCGCTGCACATGTCCACGGCTATGGCCGGTGCACCGTCAAGGGGGTCTTCAGGCTCCAGGCTGTGGAGGAATTCCGGGTGCCTCCTGATATAATCCGCAAGCTGGCTCCTGCACTCCTTTATGGCCTCAATGGCTTCTTTGCAAAGGTTGGAGCCGGCGCCGATATACAGGTCGGTTTGCTCAACCGCTGCATGGAAAAACTCAAGGTTTTCGGCTTTGAAATCATCCCTGTAAAAACGCTTGGTATACATGGCGCTTAGTCCTGAAGGCTCATGACGTTCAGCGGGCAGGCCTTGGTGCACAATCCGCACACCAGGCACTTTTCCTTATCGAACTCCAGGTTCCAGGTTTCACGGGACATGGTCAGGGCATGGGACGGACATACCGCAGTGCATGCACCGCAGTGGACGCACAGTTCTTCATGCCAGATCAGCTGCTTATTGAACAGCTTGTACCCGATGCCCTGCTCCTCAATAAATCTCAGGGCATCATCCACGTTTTTATTTTCCCCGATCACGTCCGCAACCAGGGTCCCTGTCTTGTTGAGGCTGATATCGGCATGAAGGATGTTGACCTGGAGGTCAAATTCCTTGATCAGCGTGCTGACAAGGGGTACCGTTATCTTATCCACAGGATAGTAAATACTGATTTTTATGGTCTTCATAGATTACCTCCGCCTATTCTCCCCTGATTTCAAGGCTGTTGAGCCGTTCCTTCCTGTAAGGGAGCCTTTCAACCGGTTCGCTCAGCAGGAATTGACCGTTTGAAATCCAGTCCTTCAAAACGCCGGCTATCTCGCGGGCCATCTTCAGGCTGGACAGAGGCGCGGTGGGAACTCTTTTGCCCTTTATTTCCACCCAGCCGCTCTGCAATGCTTCATAGCTCAGTCGTATGCCCGGATTCTCGCGGCCGCTCTTGTCCACCAGGGTAGTCACGATATCCCTGTTTCTCACCGCTGTCTTAATAAGCATATCCTCATCCAGTATGGGAATGGGTATCCCCACTCCCACAAACATGGTTACCCCATACCTGTCGAAGACGGCTGCCCTTATGTACCTGCTGCTCATCTTCTTGGCGTCACCGATCAGCGCCAGGGTGCCTGCGGCGCTGACAGGGGTGCCGTTTTCAAGGCGTTCCTGGCCAGGGTCGTGCTGGGTCCCTTCCCAGGCTACAAAGCCCTGGGTGCCTCCGAAAAATATCCTGGTGCCGATGCCTATGGTCCGGTATTCCGGGTCATTCATCAGCGGGCTCAGTTCACCGGAGGTGGAGTAGGTGACATTGCCGTAATTGGGAAGCAGCGTCCCCATGTATGTGTACATGATCCTGTCGGAAGAGTTGGTGGCAGCCGCATAGTTCTGGTAGCAGTTCCTTGGATTGAAAAGATAGGCCTGGTTCACATTATGCTTGTTGACAGTGGTCCTGATATCGCGCCTGGGATAACAGTCGGTCCCGTAGCTTTCGGCATAGAGACGGATATCCTTGCCATCTATAAAGTCCTGTATTACATGGGCGCCTCCGTACTGCATGCCCTGGCGCTCCGACAACTCGGTAGCCCCCACATAGGCATCAACAGCTGCAAGGCCCGAGAAGACCGGAACATCGTTGAGCCATGTCCTGGTCATCTTTATGCCCGGCTTTGAGTGTCCGAAATTAATAAACATGCCGCTGGAACACATGGGGCCGAAGGTGCCCGTGGTAACTACGTCCACTTCCCGGGCAGCTTCTTTGACTCCCTTCTCCTCCACGAGGTCGATGATCTCTTCTGCCGTGACAACAACAGCTTTCCTGTTCCTTATACGTTCATTGATTTCTGCGATTGTCTTCATTGCCAACCTCACCATACATCCACAAGAATTGTCTCAAGAATTAAACCACATTATAAACCTTTGATCCTCATAATTCAATCGGCTAAATTTATATATCGCGCACCCGGAGGGATCTTTATGTCTTTGTATCTGTCGGACGGAAAACCTCAAAAACGCTCACGCCCCATATAAAAAACCGGAAGCGTGCTTCTTGCTGCGTGAGATCAGTTGAACGCTTTCCAGAAATCGCCCTTGGTATCGATCAGGTCCATGATCTCGGAGAACGGGATATAAAACTTTGGCAGTCCGTACGCGTGCGGAGCGATCTCATACTCAGCAAAATAGATAGTGATTCCGTCATCCTCCAGGCAGAAAAACTGTATCTGGTCCGGCCCTACACTGTCTTCATAATATGGTCCGGGGTTCTCCCGCATGGCTTCGGTAACTATTTCGCTCAGGCGTGTCCTGGCTTCTTCCGGTGATTTGAAAAGATCGTCCAGGGTATACGCCGCTCCATTCCGTATGTTGACATAAATATTGCTCCAATAATATGCGGGATGGGCAGCCCCAAGCCAATATTCATCAATTTCCAGCTGTAAATGCAATAAATCCTTTTTGATCAGCGCCGAGCCGCTGACATTGATAACCGGGAAATAATAGGGATCACCGGGGTCAGGTTCAAAGTAGTCCACATACCCCCTTGCCTCCCCTGCAATCATCCGGTTCATCCGCTCCTGTGTCCCGGCATCCTTCATTCCCTCAAGAACCGGGTAAGCGACGGTTGACCAGTCATTATAATACTCGGTAACTGTCCGGGCTCTTACGTCTCCCTCCAGCAAGGCCAGCCCCTCATCCTTTACGAGGATATTGCCCGCCCGGTCGGCAACCGTCGGATGGCCGTTTATGGTTCCCCTGAGCAGGGATCCGTCGGTCAGCATGAGCCCGCGGCCTTCGAATTCGGGTAGACCGGCTGCCCGGTTCAGGTCGGCGTCCAGGTAGAAGATCCTGTTGCCGTCTGTGACACATACATAGTTTTCATCAAGGCTGTCCGCCTCCAGCATGATCCATTCCGAATGCCATTTCAGGTCCCTGCTGAAGATTGCCTTTTTGCAGTAATCCGCATACATGGGCGAGAGATATGCGCCCTCCTCAAGCCTTTCACCTACGATGAATGAACCGTTGCGCATTCTGCGGATAAAAAGGTATTCAGGCTCCAGCACATAATTGCCCTGGGTATCGATGATACCATAAGTAGTGTGATAATCGTGATAAACTCCCACTATGGCCAAGCCGTCCCTGAACGGCCTGGCATAGTTGAACCGCGGCTCGATAACAGTATTACCGTCCTTGTCCGTGTAGCCAAAAAGGCCGTTGTTCTCAATCATCCGGAGGCCTGAGGAAAGGTAGTCGGTCAGGTCGTTCCCCTGTTTGTCGATAAGTATGGAGGGACTCCCATATTCCATTGAAACAGTTGCCACACCATCCTGGAATTCTTCGAGGACCGCGTGGGGCAATACCAGGGCCATACTGCCATTCCTGTCCATATATCCGCGGGTATTCTCCCCATAGACCGGCGACAGCCCGTCGCTGAAGCCAAAGATATAGTCGGACCGCTCAAACAGCAATACGCCTCTTTCGTCATAGGCACGATTGACCCCGTCATAGTTGTAGGCTATGAACACGCCGCCGCTGTAGGTGATGGCGTCGGCTTCGGGACTGACCACAAACCTTCCGGTCCTGTCAATAAGCCCAAGCTTGCCGTTGCCATCTCCCGCAACAGCCAGGCCGCACGCAAAGAATGGTTGGGCGCTGCCGTACTGCGGCCGGATAACAACATTTCCGGCCTTATCCATGTATCCGTAGACCAGTATATGATCCCGGCTCTCCGCAAAGGGCGTCAGTTCGCCGACAGGCTCCGGACTATTGCCGGGCGCCGGCGGTTCCGTGGAAGGTTCCGGGCTTTTTGTGACCGGCGCAGGTGATCCGGCATCGGGAGTTTCGCTCTCTTTTGCAGCTTCCGTGTACCTCCCGCAGCCCGTTACTGCCATGGCCATTGCCAGCAGTAAGGCCAAAAGAACAAGTGATCTGCGAAACATGGCGCATTCCCCCTAAAACAAAGCCGGCCTGCCGTTGTTCACAGTTGTCGTATATGGCAAGCCGGTTGTATCTCCGTGCTCTTTATGATGATTCTACCAGATGGCGGAAATATTTGGAATCCCGTATTTAATTATTTTCAGTTGCGCATTGTTCCGGGTTATTGGCCAAACAGAACTCTTTTCAGGAACTGCCCGGTATATGACCCTTCCGCCTCTGCGACTTCCTCGGGCCTTCCACAGGCAACTACCTCGCCTCCGCGGTCGCCGCCCTCCGGGCCAAGGTCTATGATATGGTCGGCGGTCTTGATAACATCCAGGTTATGCTCAATGACCACCACCGTGTTGCCTGCGTCCACCAGCCGCTGCAGGACCTGGATGAGCCTGTGGACATCGGCCATATGAAGGCCGGTGGTAGGCTCGTCGAGGATGTACATGGTCCTGCCGGTGGCTTTTCTCGACAGCTCGGTCGCCAGCTTGATGCGCTGGGCTTCGCCGCCAGAAAGGGTGGTGGCGGGCTGTCCCAGGCGGATATACCCGAGGCCGACCTCATGGAGAGTCTTCAGTATCTTGCTGATCCTGGGCAGGTTCTCAAAGAACTTCAGGGCCTCGTCCACCGTCATGTCCAGCACGTCGGCGATGCTTTTACCCTTGTATTTCACGTCCAGCGTTTCACGGTTGTATCGCTTTCCCTTGCATACCTCGCAGGGGACATAGACATCGGGGAGAAAATGCATTTCAATCTTTATGATGCCATCGCCGGAACAGGCCTCGCACCTGCCGCCCCTTACATTGAAGCTGAAACGCCCGGGCTTATATCCCTTCATCTTGGCGTCCACCGTTTCTGCAAACAGGCTGCGGATCAGGTCAAATACCCCTGTATAGGTGGCCGGATTGGAACGCGGCGTCCGCCCGATGGGGGACTGGTCGATATTCACCACCTTGTCCAGATGTGCAAGACCCAGTATATCGCGATGCTGCCCTGCCTTGGTCTTTGCGCGGTTCAGTTTGCTGGCAAGCTTCTTGTAAAGTACCTCGTTTATAAGCGAGCTCTTGCCCGAACCGGATACGCCCGTTACACAGGTAAATACGCCAAGGGGAATATCCACATCCACGTCCTTGAGGTTGTTTTCCCTGGCCCCCAGGATCCTTAAAACCTTGCCGTTGTAATTTCTTCTTTTTTTGGGCACCTCTATCCTGATGGCGCCGCTGAGGTACTTACCCGTGATGGAGTCTGGGTTCCGCTTGATCTCCTCAACGGTTCCCTGGGCGATAATCCTTCCGCCATGCTCGCCCGCGCCGGGGCCCATATCGATGATGTGATCGGCCGCGTACATGGTTTCTTCGTCGTGCTCCACCACCAAAAGCGTATTTCCCAGATCCCGCAGGCGCTTGAGGGTTGCGAGAAGCCGCTGGTTATCGCGCTGGTGGAGCCCGATGCTTGGCTCGTCAAGTATATACAGGACTCCCATCAGCCCGGAGCCAATCTGGGTTGCCAGCCTTATGCGCTGCGCCTCCCCGCCTGAAAGTGTGCCCGCGGAACGGGCAAGGGTCAGGTAGTCCAGGCCCACATCCACCAGGAATTTAAGGCGTGCGCGGATCTCCTTTAGGATCTGTCCGGCTATTGCGGCATCCCTGGCACCCAGTTTCAGGTCCTCGAAGAATCCCATGCACTCACGGACCGACATGAGGGTAACCTCGTGGATATTCTTTCCCCCTACGGTGACTGCCAGGCTTTCCTTTTTCAGGCGTTTTCCCTGGCATTGGGGACAGGGGATCTGGCTCATGAAGGATTCATAGTATTCCTTCATGCCGTTGGATTTGGTCTCCCGGTAACGCCTCTCCATGCTGTTAATGATCCCCTCAAATGCGCTCATGTAACTCTCTTTTCCATATCCCCTGTCGTATTCGACCCGGATCTTCTCACCGTTGGTGCCATAAAGGACCTTGTCCAGGATTTCATCGGGCAGATCCTTAACAGGTGTATGGACGCTGAACCCATAATGCTTTGCCATGGCATCCAGGTACATCCTCCCGTATGAGTACTCGTCCGAGAAATTATAACCTCCGCTTGCAACAGCGCCCTCGGCAAAGGATCTGGTCTTGTCGGGGATCACAAGGTCCGGGTCTATCCTGAGCAGCACGCCCAGCCCGCCGCATTCGGAACATGCGCCATAGGGATTATTGAAGGAAAACATGCGCGGCGTAAGCTCACCAATGCTTATACCGCAGTCCGGACAGGCGTAATTCTGGCTGAACAGCAATTCTTCCTTGCCCATGACATCTATAACCAGGAGGCCGGCGGCCAGGTTCAGCGCGCTTTCAATTGAATCGGTCAGCCGTTTCTGGATACCTTCGCGGATGATGAGCCTGTCCACCACTATTTCAATGGTGTGCTTCCTGTTTTTGTCCAGGCGGATCTCATCATCTATCTCCATAACCTCCCCGTCGACCCGGACGCGGACATACCCTTTTTTCCTGGCATCCTGGATGAGCTTCGTATACTCTCCCTTCCTGCCCCTGACAACGGGAGCAAGGACCTGGATGCGCGTCCCTTCTTCAAGGGCCATCACTGCGTCCACCATCTGGTCCACGGTCTGCTGGGATATCTCCCTGCCGCATTCGGGACAATGTGGAACCCCTATCCTGGCGTACATCAATCGCAGATAGTCGTATATCTCGGTAACGGTTCCCACCGTGGAACGGGGATTCCTGGAGGTTGTTTTCTGATCTATGGATATTGCCGGGGAAAGGCCTTCTATGGATTCCACGTCGGGCTTTTCCATGAGCCCCAGGAACTGCCGGGCATAGGACGAAAGCGATTCCATGTAGCGCCTCTGCCCCTCAGCGTAGATAGTGTCAAAGGCAAGGGATGATTTGCCCGAACCGCTGATTCCGGTAACCACTACAAGCTTGTCCCGGGGTATCTCAACATTGATGTTTTTGAGGTTATGCTCGCAGGCGCCTCTTACTATGATACTGTTCCTCATTGCTGATTCCTTTCTGGTTGAATGCGATATAGCATGTATTTTTTCCATGCCTTTTCAGGGCATACTTATTATACCGAACATATGTACGGAATTCAATATATCTTAAGCGCAAAATAAAGGAAGCGCACGGGTATGCCTCCCATGCGCCCCGCAATGATTATTTCATGCATTTTACGGGGACTGAACCGTATCAGTCACCCCTTCCTCCTGACGGACATTCCTGAATCTTTTGGATTTTGAGAAATACAGAAACCAGATGATGCTGAAGGCAATGGTATAGATCATCGGATAGATCAATACTATCATCATAAGCTCCTCTGCGCTCCTGTACTGCATGGGGCCGTTTCCTATCAGCGTTTTGTCACCGGCGCTGCGCATGTATACCGCCGTTATGCAGGACGCTATGTAAAGCACCCTGATTATAAGATAAGCCTTCGCTGCCTTTGCGCAACTCTCTTTCATTTTGTAGGTGCATACAGCGGTATACAGGAGGAGCGCAAGAAAAAGCAATCCTGCTGCGATAATGCCCATACCCGCCGCAGGGACAGCCTTGACAATGCCGTATACCTGGAAGGTAAGGGCAATGGAGATGTATCCATCGACAACGATGATCATGATAAGGAAAAGGATCAGCAGGCCTCTTTTCTCCTCCTGGTATTCGAATGGCCTTCTGAATTCGTCCATGGGAAATTCCTCCTCTGATGTATTACAATATCAGTCATAAGTCCGCTGGTCAAGAATTTTCCTGCGGGCTTTACAGTTGAGCCGACGGCCCCGGACTGATTAGCCGCAAAGCCCGCTGCCGGACCTGTTCTGCTTGACATTGGGAAGATCATATTGATATAACTGAGTTGGCATGAAGGGGGGTATGTTTTTTGGCAAGGATTTATCTCAGGTTTCCACAGGGAAGAGCAAAGGCTCTCACATTGAGCTATGATGACGGCGTAGAACAGGACATGCGCCTGGTTGAAATCCTTGACAGCTACGGGCTCAAGGGCACTTTCAACCTCAACAGCGGGCTCTATGCTCCTGAAGGTACGGTTTATCCCAGCGGTCAGATCCACCGCAGGATGACTAAAAAACAGGTTCTCAGGACTTTCCTGGGCTCCGGGCATGAGGTCGCCTGCCATTCCTTGACCCATCCCTATCTTGATAAGCTGCCGCCGGCCATGGCGGCAAGGGAGATCATAAAAGACAGGGAGAACCTGGAGAGGCAGTTTGGCACGATTGTGCGCGGAATGGCCTATCCCTATGGCACCTACAGCGACAGCGTGGTTGAGATGCTCAAATCCTGCGGCATAGTCTACGCAAGGACGGTGGAATCCACCAACAGCTTCAGGATACCCACGGACTGGCTGCGCCTTAATCCCACCTGCCACCACGATTCCCCGGAGCTTATGGCCCTGGCAGAAAAGTTTGCCGGGGGAGAGGCATCCCGCGATCCCTGGCTTTTTTACCTGTGGGGCCACAGCTATGAGTTTGAAGCCAACGGCAACTGGCATGTAATAGAGGAATTTGCCAGGCACACAGGTAGCAGGGATGATATCTGGTATGCAACAAATATCGAAATATACGATTATATCGATGACTATAACAGGCTCCAGTTCAGCGTTGAAGGCAACCGGGCACAGAACCCCACCGCAAGAACGCTCTGGTTTGAAATGGATGGAAGGCTTTTTGATATAGCCCCCGGCCAAACCATGGAGATATCATAAAAGAAAATGAAAGCGGGATGTAACGTGTGAACATCCCGCTTCTCTCTTCTCATTTCTCGAAAATCGGATAGGTCTGAAGATCCCCAAGCTGAAACCCTCCATGGCTTGTGTAGAAGGCAATCCCGTGACCATCCCTTCCATCCCTCACCCTGAAAGGGACCCAGCCTTCCACGATGGTAAAAGGCTCTATAGTATAAGGCAAGCCTTTTTCTCCCAAAAGTGCCATATCCTCTTCGGTGAAATCCACCCACAGCCCTCCGCCTGAGGTGATGAGCCTGTCGATTGTCATTACTTCATCAGAGGTATTGGCTATTCTGACTTTAACCAGGGCCAGGAACCCATCGCCCTTATCAACAGGGCCAATCCTTTCATTTTCCACGACCATCAGGCCGCATCCCACCATCTTGGCCCTGCCGTTCCCTATAACCTGCATGGGATGCATTGATATAATAAACGGTTCACCGTTATCGTCGTTAATGGTAAATCCATACTTGTAGTATGGAGAAGTGTCATCAACATCCAGTGCGTCGTCCAGCACAGGAAAAAACATGGGTTCGTCAAGGGTATAGGACAGCCCGCCTAATTCAAGGAAAACAAGGCCCGCATCGGGGTTTTGGGCAGTAAGAACCACCCTCTTGATCTCTCCGGGTGCGATTGAAACCGGAGCCCCCTGCAGTTTGGAACCCGCAATCTCGTTTCCCTCATAGTCCAGGATTGAGTACCACATATTTTCATCGGTAATGACAAGCGGCTCATTACCCGTGTTTCCTATATCAATCACAAGCCTTGCAGGATGCTTTGTAAACTCACGAATCTGGTACCTGAAAGTCTCGTGATAAACAGGGGTGAGCATGTGGGTACCAAAGGCCGCCGCCTCCTCCAGCGTGAAGGGCTTTTGAGGAGCCATGGTCAGATCAGGCAGCTGTTTCATGGGGATAAGCTCTATAATTTTATTGCCTTCATCCTGTGAAGCATCTGCAATATCCATGCCTGCGGCATTCTCTTCTGCAGCCGTACCGCCCTGCCCTTCTTTCATAACCTCGGAAGCACCGGCATCCGCCGGCATTACATCAGTAACCGTGCTTTCGGTATTATCAACCTTCCGGTCCGCATTTGCATCAGCACTGATGTTTACCGTATCTTCCCTTTGAGAGTGGTTGTCCCGCGCGGCATCGGGAGAACAGCCCGACAGCAGAACGGACAGACCAAGCAGTACAACAGCCATTTTCCTAAGAATCATAAAATCACTTCCTTGCCAAAAAATTAATGAGTTGCCTAAAACCCGCACCAGATGCGGGTTTGCGCTGTCAGGCCATATTATATAACATAAATGCGGCTTTCTCCATATCCTGGTTGGATGATTTCCATAAAAACTCAAAAAACCGCCAAAGGCATATAGCCAGTGACGGTTTTCCAAACTTGACTGCAAATATGGACAGAAAACTTTAACGCTTGGAGAACTGGGGAGCGCGGCGGGCCTTTTTAAGACCGTACTTCTTCCTTTCCTTCATTCTCGGATCGCGGGTCAGGTAGCCTGCCTTCTTGAGCGGAGCCCTGAACGCTTCATCAGCCTGCAGCAACGCCCTTGAAATGCCATGGCGGATAGCGCCGGCCTGTCCGGTGAATCCTCCGCCCTTAACCGTAACAAGTACATTGAACTTACCAGCCGTATCGGTCAGAACCAGCGGCTGCATGCAGATCACTTTAAGGGTTTCAAGTCCGAAATAATCATCAAGGGACCTGTCATTTATTGTGAAATTGCCGTTCCCGGGAACAAGTCTTACCCTGGCAACCGACTTCTTTCTTCTGCCTGTGCCGTAATACTGTACTTTCGCCATTTATGAATCCTCCCCTCACCAATTATATGTTGAGCTCAAGCACTTCGGGCTTCTGGGCCTGGTGATTGTGCTTGTCTCCCGCATATACTTTCAGTTTCTTGAACATTGCCCGTCCCAGGCTGTTGCTGGGGAGCATTCTCTTGACAGCCAGTTCAAATACGCGTTCAGGTTTTGTTTCCAGCAAACGCCTGTACTTGACCTCCTTCAAGTGCCCGATCCAGCCGGTATGACGCCTGTAGATCTTCTGGTCAAGTTTCTTCCCTGTCAGCACAACCTTGTCGGCATTGATTACAATCACATAATCGCCTGTGTCTACATGGGGCGTATACTGCGGCTTATGCTTTCCGCGGAGGATCTTTGCAACCTCGCTGGCGGCACGGCCGAGGACCTTGCCCTGGACATCCACAACGTACCATTTCTTTTCGATGTGAGCCGCTTTTGCCATATATGTCTTCATGAGTTACCCTCCCTGAATAAATGATGCTATAGGTAAATTCTGTTTTTCGTCGCGACAATCCGGGAACAGGCCCGGTTCGCCCGTCAAAAAAACCGCCGCGGCATGCGGCGTTTTTTATTTTATACAGGGATCCATACA
Source organism: Clostridiaceae bacterium (assembly GCA_012719645.1). Lineage (GTDB taxonomy): Bacteria > Bacillota > Clostridia > DSM-8532 > DSM-8532 > Thermoclostridium_A. The sequence goes on along the minus strand of JAAXZX010000034.1, from coordinate 19,946 downwards.
AATGTCAAGAACAATAAGGTTGAAATTTCATATATCTCTCTCTTGCTCGTTAAATATCTCTTTTTTTCTGTTATTCTCTCTTAATTTCATTCGCCGTCCCGTTTTATGTTCAGGAACCTCTTTTACTTCCTACCTGAAGAACCCTCGCAGTATGAGATAAGCGATGAACAGGCAGATTCCCAGGACAATGACCTGGATAACAGCCTGTCTTGAGGCCTTTTCCTTGTTCTTTCTTCCCTTCTCCGCTTCCAGGGCTTCCCTTGCGGCTGCCCTGGCGTATTCCCGGTCCATTTCCCTGTCATATTCCTCCTGGTATTTCGGCTTGTACAATTCCATCACCCCGGTCATATTCTATGACATTGCCTGGCGGGCAACCATTGAATGATGGAACGCCGGTACAAAAATACGGCCCCTGTCGTAAGGAAACGGCAGAAACCGTATTTCCCCTTATTATGCTTATTGTCTCAACCGGCTGGGTTTACCCTGCGGCTTTATTTCCCAACGGTAAAGACCAGTTTGCCGCCTTCCATGCCTACGGTCACCGTGTCTCCTTCCTTAATGCGCCCGTCAAGTATCTCCTCGGCCAGCCTGTCTTCAACCATCTCCTGTATGGTCCTCTTAAGAGGTCTCGCGCCGTAGGTCTTGTCATACCCTTTTTCCGCCAGGAACTCCTTTGCCTCATCGGTATAATTGACAGTGATATTCCTGGCCTTCAGGCGCGCGGATACCTCGTCCAGCATGAGCTGCGCTATTTGACCGATCTCCTCGCGGGTAAGAGGATGGAAGACAATAATCTCGTCAACGCGGTTCAGGAACTCGGGACGGAAGGTTTTCTTGAGTTCGCTCATCACGTTTTTCTTCATGTCCTCGTAGTCCTTGGCCGCGTTCTCCTCGCCTGAACCGAATCCAAGTCTCTTGGGATCCACTATGTCCCGGGCGCCTACGTTGGATGTCATGATGATAACCGTGTTCTTGAAATCAACGGTCCGGCCTGTTGAATCGGTCAGCCTTCCGTCGTCAAGTATCTGGAGCAGCATGTTGAAAACGTCGGGATGGGCTTTCTCGATCTCGTCGAACAGTACAACGGTATAAGGCTTTCTTCTCACCTTTTCGGTGAGCTGCCCGCCTTCGTCATAGCCGATATAGCCCGGCGGCGAACCAACCAGCCGTGAAACGCTGTGCTTCTCCATGTATTCCGACATGTCGAGGCGTATCATCTGGTTTTCATCCCCGAACAGGGCTTCTGCCAATGCCTTTGACAATTCGGTCTTGCCCACTCCGGTAGGTCCGGAGAAGATAAAGGAACCAACAGGCCTCCTGGGATCCTTGAGTCCCACACGACCCCTCCTGATGGCCCTTGCTACTGCCTCTACCGCCTCTTTCTGCCCGATTACCCGCTTATGGAGAATGCTCTCCAGGTTCTTCAGCCTTTCGCTCTCCTCCTGGGCGAGCCGGGACACCGGGATACCGGTCCAGGAACCGATGATGTTGGCGATCTCTTCCTCGGTAACCACCTGGGTATCCCGCTGGTTCTTCATCTTCCACTCTTCCATTCGGGCATTTAGCTCTTCCTTCAGCTTTTTCTCCTCATCCCTCAGCGACGCGGCCTTCTCGAATTCCTGGTTAACAATGGCGTCCTCCTTCATCTGGTGCAGCTCCTCAAGCCGCCTTTCCAGTTCCTTCAGTTCGGGAGGCGCCGTAAAGCTCTGGAGCCTTACCCTGGATGATGCCTCATCGATGAGGTCTATGGCCTTGTCCGGCAGGAAACGGTCGTTGATGTACCTCGCCGACAGCCTTACTGCCGCCTCTATGGCCTTATCGGTTATCTTCACCGAATGGTGGGCCTCATACTTGTCCCTGATGCCCTTCAGTATCTCGATGGATTCCTCCTCGGTGGGCTCCCCTACAGTGATGGGCTGGAACCTTCTTTCCAGGGCGGCATCCTTTTCGATATGCTTCCGGTATTCATCCAGCGTGGTGGCGCCGATTACCTGTATTTCACCCCTTGCCAGGAGCGGCTTTAAAATGTTGGCGGCGTCAATGGCTCCTTCAGCCGCGCCTGCTCCGACAATGGTATGCATTTCGTCAATGAACAGGATTACATTTCCCGCATTGCGGATTTCCTCGATGGACTTCTTCAGGCGGTCCTCAAATTCGCCCCTGTACTTGGCGCCGGCCACCATGGATGAGAGGTCCAAGGTCACAACCCGCTTGTCCTTTAGTATTTCAGGCACATTGCCCTCTACGATCTTCTGGGCAAGGCCCTCGCAAATGGCTGTCTTGCCCACGCCGGGCTCACCGATGAGGCAGGGATTGTTCTTGGTCCTGCGGCTCAGGATCTGGATAACCCTCTCTATCTCCTTGTCCCTGCCTATGATCGGGTCAACCTTTCCTTCCCTTGCCATGGCGGTCAGGTCACGGCCAAACTGGTCCAGGGTCGGCGTCTCCACATCAATGGCCTTGGGCTTGTTGGCGGCAACCGCCGCCGGGGTATCCTCGGCCAGCATGGAAATAATGCTCTCGTAGAGCTTCCTGATATCCACGCCCAGTTCATTGAGAATCCTTACAGCCACGCTCTCACCTTCGCGCATGATGCCTATCAGGATATGCTCGGTGCCGATAAAATTCTGGCTCATCCGCCTGGCTTCGGCGTAGCTTAGTTCCAGTACCCTTTTCGTCCTGGGCGTATATGTCACGGGACCGCCTCCCTCGCCCCTGCCGATAAGTTCCAAAATCTTCTGCCCGATGCCCTCAGGGGTCACATTGTTGAGGGCAAGCACGCTGGCGGCTATGCCAGTCCCCTCTTTAGCCAGGCCCCAAAGGACATGCTCGGTGCCGATATAGGAATGACCCAGCGACTGGGCGCATTCCTTTGCCAGCATAAGTGCTCTTTCTGCTTTTTTGGTGTATTTCCCGAAAATCATGGTTTCACCTCTCAGTACAAATCGATCATATCTTTATTCTTTTGCCGCTATGTGGTTTCTGACATAGCTTGCCCTTACAGCTTCCATTTCATCGGCTCCCAGGATCCTTCCCGAGTATTTCTGGAGGCTGCCCGGCTGGATCTGGAGCATCATCTCGTTGATATCGGTTTCATCAAGCCCGGTAATCAAACCTGCAAAAATACCGAGCCGGACATCCGAAAGCCTTTCCATGGCTTCATCGGAACTCAGCGCGCGGGCATACTTCAGGATCCCATAGGACCGCATGATCTTGTCTTCAAGCTGCGGGCCGTTTTTCTTCATTATATCCTTCCTGAGGAGCCGCTCCTGCTCGGTAACCTGGTAAGCTATGGTCTTCATACTCATTACGATGTCCTGTTCGCTTTTTCCCAGGGTAATCTGGTTGGATAGCTGGTACATGGATCCGCTGGCTTCGGTGTTCTCCCCGTAAAGCCCTCTCACCGAAAGGCCCAGTTTCCCGCAGGTCTCAAGCAGGATCTGGATCTGTCCCGTCATGGTAATGGCCGGCAGGTGAAGCATCAGTGATGCCCGGATGGCCGTCCCTATATTGGTGGGGCAGCTTGTCAGATACCCGAAGGTGTCGTCAAAGGCGAAATTTATCTTCTGCGACAGAAGGTTGTCAATATAATTGCATATTTCATACGCCTTTTCAAGCTGCATGCCCGCAGCCAGGCACTGGATCCTCAGGTGGTCCTCTTCATTGATCATGATGCTGATCTGTTCATCGTTGCTCAAAAGGAGGCCGACCTCCTGGTCGGACCTGGCGAGTTCCTTGCTGACAAGGCGCTTTTCCACATAGACCAGTCTCTCATTCAGGTCCATGTTTTTAAAATCTATGACCGTAAAGCCCTTTCTCAGTTCCAGGTCGTCGCCTGTCAGGGCATCCACTGTCTTCTGGATGATTTCACGCTGCTGCTGCCTGCTGCACCTGGAAGGGAACGGGTACTCCTCAAAATTGCGAGCCAGCCGGACCCTGGTGCTCACTACAACATCGGAATCGGGCCCTTTGTCTATATACCACCGCTTCATTTACGGCCACCCCTTCCGGCTTCCAACTGGCGGATCCTGTCCCTGATCTCCGCAGCACGTTCATAGTTTTCAATCCTTATGCATTCCCTGAGTTCCTGCTGCAGCCTCTCCACTTCAATTTCTGCGGCATGGTCCGCAGCATATCTCTCGGGAACCTTCCCCTGGTGCCGGGTATTCCCCTGAATACGTTTCAACAGAACCTTCATAGGCTCGCGGAAAACTTCGTAGCAGCGGCTGCAGCCTATTTTCCCCGTCCTGTTGAACTCGTCTACGGTCATCCCGCAGCGGTCACAGGCGATTTCAGTCGCGGGTCCTATACTCTCATTCTCCCATCCGAGACCCAAAAGGCCTGATATCAGCGTGTTCAGATCTATCTTATAGCCTTCTCCGGCACACTGGCGGCACATCATCAAGTCGGTCTTCTTGCCGTTGATGATCTGTGTCAGGAAAACAGTAGCTTCCCTTTTCTTGCAAACCTGACAAATCGGCATAACCATCCTTCCCTTCTAATCCTGCCGCGCCAGTGATACAGCTTTTATATCACCGTCAGACTTGTGAGCATGTTCTTGAGAATCGCGGCCCTGACATCGTCCCTTTTGTCCGGCGGTACATCCATCAATGCCTTGTCCGATGTCGCCGCCTTCATCAGCATAGCCTCCCTGTTGTCAATGACGTCATAGTCCACGAAATTATTGATGAATACCTCACAGCTGTGCTGTGTGATCTTATCTCCTATCGATGTAATGATATGCATGATATAATCACCGGCAGAATCGGTGTTCAGCCTGCGGATAGTTATATAGCCGCCGCCTCCGCGCCTGCTTTCAACATAGTAGCCCTTCTCATTGGTAAAACGTGTCGATATGACATAGTTTATCTGGGAAGGAACGCAGTTGAACCGGTTGGCAAGCTCATTCCTCTGTATCTCGATGCTGCCGTTCATATCGTTGATCATGGCCTTCAGGAAGCCCTCGATTATATCACTGAGTCTTGCCACACTATCACCCCTTCTATACAATTTGACTATCTCTGACTATTATATAATACCCAGCCGGATTTTTCAAGTGCGCCAAATGCCCTGAAGGGCGGGCAGGGCTGGACTGCGGGATTTTCCCCCGGCGCATCAAAATACCCCGCCTGTTCGGCGGGGTATCTTTACCGGTTTTTGCATTATTCTTCATCAGAATCTTCCCTGGCAGACTCGGCAATAACCTTCTCTGCAACATTTGGCGGAGCTTCCTCATACCTTTCGAATTTCATGGTATAGCTCCCCCTGCCCTGGGTTATGGACCTCAGGTCAGTCGCGTAACGGGACATCTCTGCCATGGGAACCTCGGCAACCACCTGCTGGATTCCGTGGCCATGGGGATTCATGCCCAAAACGCGGCCGCGGCGCTTGTTCAGATCACCGATGATGTCGCCCATGTAACTGTCGGGAACCAGAACCTCAACACGGCAGATAGGTTCAAGGAGCACCGGGCTGGCCTGCTTCATGCCTTCCTTGTAGGCAAGGCTGGCAGCGATCTTGAAGGACATTTCTGACGAGTCCACTTCATGGTACTTGCCGTCCACAAGGGTCGCCTTCAGGTTGACCACGGGATAGCCTGCCAGCACGCCCTTCTGCATGCTCTCGCGGAGACCTTTCTCAATAGCCGGGAAATACTGCTTGGGCACGGCGCCGCCAAATATCTTTTCCTCGAAGGTAAGGTCCTCGGCTTCACCAGGCTCAAACTCTATCACGACAACGCCGAACTGTCCATGGCCGCCGCTCTGTTTCTTGTGCTTGCCCTCAACCTTGACCTTCTTGCGGATGGTTTCCCTGTAGGGCACCTTCGGGTTGATCAGATCAACATCAACCTTGAACTTGTTCTTGAGCTTGCTGGTGATAACGTCAAGGTGCTGGTCTCCCAGACCGTAGATCAGGGTCTGCTTTGTCTCGGCGTTAAGCTCCATCTTGAAAGTCGGATCCTCTTCCAGGAGCCGCTGCAGACCGGTGCTGATCTTCTCCTCATCACCTTTTGCCTTCGGCACAACGGCCATGCCCAGCATGGGCTCGGGGAAATCGATCTCGTCGAGGATAACCGGCTTATCCTTGGTGCAGAGTGTGTCATTGGTCGCTGTCACCGTAAGCTTCGCCACTGCCCCGATATCGCCGCAGGACAGTTTGGTCGTGTTGATCTGCTGCTTCCCCTTCATTATGAACAGGTTGCCGATCTTCTCCATCTTGTCCTTCTTGGGATTATAAACGGTGGTATCCGAGCTGAGCGAACCGGAAATAACCTTGACAAACGAGATTTTACCTACGAACGGGTCAACGATGGTTTTGAACACCCTGACGGCCAGTATTTCGGAATCAGAGGTCTTAAGCTCTACAGGCTCGCCGTTTGCCGCATTCCTGGCCTTTATGGTTTCTTTTTCACAATGGGCCGGGAAAAGATTGGCTACTGTGTCCATGAAGAGATGGATCCCGAGCTTCTGAACGGCGGAGGCGCACAGGACAGGTGCGATATCGCCGGACTTGACGCCCATTTTTATTCCTTTGGCCACCTCTTCTTCGGTAAAGGGCTCGCCGGAGAAGTATTTATCCATCAGTTCCTCGCTGGTTTCGGCCACTGCCTCGAATATCCCTTCACGGTAGGATTCGGCTTCATCCTTAAGATTGTCGGGAACATCCTTCTCCTGGATATCCTTCCCGTTAAGGGTGATTGCCTTCATCCTGGGGACATCTATTATCCCTGTTATCTTTCCGTTTTCAACAAGGGGTATCTGGATTGCAATAATGCTTTTCCCGAATTTATCCTGAAGCTCATTAAAGACCTTGGAAAAGTCTGAGTTTTCTTCATCAAGCTTGCTGATGACAAACATCCTGGGTATTTTTTTCTGCTCCACTGCATCCCATGCCTTTTCGGTGCCGACCTGCAAACCGTCTTTCGCGCCGACAAGGATGGCTGCGCCATCGGCAACAGACAATCCTTCAATCATCTCCCCGGCAAAGTCGAAATATCCGGGAGTATCAATAATATTGATTTTCATGCCCTTCCATTCAACAGGCGCCAATGAGGTGGAAATTGAGATTTTCCTTTTGATCTCCTCGGAATCAAAGTCCATAACAGTATTTCCGTCGACAACGCTGCCGAACCTGTCGGTTGCCCCGGTAATGAAAAGCATCGCCTCGGCCAGCGTTGTCTTACCCGCACCGCCATGGCCTAACAGACATACATTGCGCACTTTTTCTGCACTGTAGTCTTTCATATTAATTCCCCCTTATGGTTGCTGACTTGACATGTACAGCTCACGATTTTATTGCCCTAAACAGGTGCGCCCATAAATATATGGGCCTGCTCCAGACTGCCTGAAAACAAAAAGGTCGCCATGCCCCGAGTTTAAAGCAAGTTATATTATATCAGATTTTTTGTGAAGTAAACAATTTTTTATGCCTGTTCCTGAAACAAAGCGTACTGCCCTGCAAACCTGCACTGATAAAGGGCTTCCTGGCAATACGGCGCCAACCGTCACCAATATGTGCCATGCCTGTTATTGTGTCATGTCAGGTCAATCCCCGGTCTGAACCCCCCAGTATGGCCTCGGCCCATAACAGGTCCTCTTTTGAGGTGATCTTGATATTCCTGCTGCTGCCTTCCACCATCCTGACCCTTATCCCTATCCTTTCGGCAAGCATGGCGTCATCGGTCGCCTTTATCCCATTTGCCGCGGCATTTTCATGGGCTTTTATTATGATTTCCCTCCTGAAAGCCTGGGGAGTCTGGGCAATCCAGACATAAGACCTGTCGGGGGTTTGGAGAATATATCCTTCCGGGTCGGTATACTTTATCGTGTCCTTTGCCGGCATGCCCGCGCAGACAGCCCCGTACAGCCTTACGCCTTCAATGCACCTTCCGATGATGTCAGCATTTACGAAAGGCCGTGCTGCGTCATGGATCAATACTATATCCGCGTCCGGGGACAGCTTCATAAGGCCATTGTACACCGACTCCTGGCGCTGGCTTCCGCCGTAGGTCAGTACGATATCAAAGGGCAGCTTCCGGATGATCTCTCTGACCTTTTCTTCATCGTCCCGGCTGATTACCAGTATGACCTCCCGGACCAGCCCGCTGCCGATAAAGGCGCGTATGGTTCTTTCCAGTATGGAAATCCCACCCAGGTCGGCAAGGACCTTGTTAAAGCCGAGCCCGGTCCGGCTGCCCCTGCCGGCGGCAACAATAATGGCGCTTACAGCGCCTTTCCTGTTCATATCCATATTCAAAGCCATGTCCACATTCATATCCATCTTCTCGTCAATTGGTTTTGGCTATGGGATATTGCATGGTTTTGCAGCGTGCGAAGATCATTCTTCCCGCGGATGTCTGGAGGACGCTGGTAACCACCACGTCTATCATCTGGTTCTTGAACTTTATGCCGCCTTCAACCACAACCATGGTGCCGTCGTCCAGGTAGCCGATCCCCTGCCCGTTTTCCTTGCCTTCCTTGACCACACGTACGGTCATCTCTTCGCCCGATACGGCCACAGGCTTCATCGCATTGGCCAGGTCATTGATGTTCAGCACCGGAATACCCTTGAGCTTCGCGACCTTGCCAAGGTTGAAATCATTGGTGATGATCTTGGCCTTGAGTTCCCTGGCCCGGTTAAGGAGCTGTTCATCAACCTCGATATGAGGATCTCTTGTTTCCTTTCCAATCCTGACCGGGAACTTAAGGTCGGCCTTCATGATGTTCAGCACGTCCAGGCCGCGCCTGCCTTTTGCCCGCACGATATCATCATGGGAATCAGCCAGATGCCGCAGTTCCTCCAGGACAAACCCGGGCACCAGGATTTCGCCTTCCAGAAACCCGGTACGGCTGATATCAAGGATGCGACCGTCTATTATGGCGCTGGTATCGAGTATCTTGATCCTTGAACGGTCTGCCCCGTCACCCTTGCCGAAAGCACCGGGTAAGGCATTGTCGTGCCTTTTGATCATGGCGAAATAAATGCCGCATATTCCAAGGAAAACGTTGATTATAATGGATAAGGGAACTCCGATAACCGCGATTTTGACAATGGGTATCGAGATAAGATTTGCAATGATCAGGCCGGCGATCAGGCCTCCCGCGCCTATCATAAGCTCGTAAAGAGTGATGTTCTGAAGCGAGCTTTCCAGCTTCTCCACAGTGGAGGTGGTGACGCGTATGATCTTGCCGCCGATGATATAAAGAAAAATACCAAGGGCAAGGGAGGCAAACACGATAATCCCTATGCCTGAAACCGAAGTAAGGTACTCGGTCATGCCGTTCTGTATGAAAAAGAATCGGACGAGCGTCATGCCCGTCAGTGCGCCTGTCAGCCCAAACGCGTATTTTAATACCTTGTCCAACATTAAAACTCCTTATAAAGATATTGTACGGAGTTCTATGGGAAAGCTGCCCCATGCAGCGATTATACTATATTGGATCAGGTAGAGGAAGAGATTCTGGCGTTGATCAGGTCTTCCACATCCACAGGGCTCATGTTCTTGGCCAGGACCAGCTCGCTGATGAGTATCTGCTTGGCACTGTTGAGCATCTTTCTCTCCCCGGTTGAAAGACCTTTTGTCCTTTCCCTCAAAATCAGGCTCTTGACAACTTCGGCTACTTCAAAGACATTCCCGCTTTTTATCTTATTCATGTTTTCACGATAACGCTTGTTCCAGTTGGCGCTTTGCTCGCACAGTCCGCCTTCCAAAGCATCGAAAACCGCATCGGCATCTTTTTTGTTGATAATTCCCCGGATCCCGATATAGCTTGCGTTGTTGATGGGTATCATAACCTTCATGTCACCGATCGGCATTTTCATGACATAATACTGTTTGCGTTCACCGAGGATTTCCTTTTCCTCTATGGACTCAATGATACCCGCACCGTGCATAGGGTACACAATTTTATCCCCTATTGCAAACATAGATCAACAGCTCCTTTTTCACACATCATCCTTCACTGCTGCTCGCGGAAGCAGAAGCAGACATATGTATGAAAGCGCTCATGCATATATATAATATGTTATTCACGAATAGGTCTTACAGATGATAGTATACTATAATGACTGTCAAAAGTCAAAAACAGCCAGTGCCGCGGGAACGGTACACAATGCCGGATGAGGCTTTACGGCGGGCTTCGCCGTAATTATGTGCCCGATTGATGTTCCTATTTTACCCTTTTTCCAAAAAAAAATACCCGCCGGGAAGCGACAGGCATATGAGTCCGTCAAAAGGAGGCTATCTGCCCAGTACCTTACCGCAGGTATCCATGATGCTGCGGTAACGCTTGTCAATCTCGGCTTTTGCGGTCTGGACGCGCCCCTCAATGTCATCAATATAGTCCTGCATGGTTTCGGCCAGGGAAAGGTATCCGCTTTCCGGCTTTACCAGGCTTGCCAGTTCATATACGGCTTCAATGCAGTTCAGCGCCGGCCTGTTCGGACGGTCCTCCAGGAGGCTTGTGAAGATATCGGATATATTAAGGATCCTGGCGCCTACAACCACATCCTTGCTTATAATCACACGGTTTTCAGGAGATAATTCCTCCCCGCCGCTGGCTGCGTACATCAGGTTCATGATGTCGTCCATTTCGGCCTTCTTCATGATCCGGGCTATTGTTTTCAGCCTTCCGCGGATAATCAGGTTTTCTTCATAGGCGTTTTCAGCCGATTCCGGTTCGCGGCCGGGCATGGGCAGCCTTCCCAGGTTATATATCAGCGATGCCTGGCCGATGCTTTCAACAAGTTTCCAGTTCTGTTTTGTCAGCCTTGCCAGGAAACGCGCTATGACCTCCATGACCCTTGCGTGGGAGTAGGCATTGGGCAGCCGGAAGATGGCAGAGTAAACAAATGTCCTGATAACGCCTTCTACCTCGGATTTTCCTGCCTGAAGCCTTTTTGACACATTCATCAGGTTCTCGATGTAGTCACCGGAGGCTACCTCCCTGAGAATACCCGCCCTGCACAACTCCGCAAAAAGCGAGATAATGCCGGGATCATGGTCCAGTTCCCTCAGTTTTTCCAGCAATTCTTCCTCATTGTCGCACCAATCCGGGTTATCGAGGACCAGGCCGGCTACGCTGTCAGCGAGGGATATGAAATTCGCCTCCTCGGGGATGCTGGTATTTTCTATGACAGTGTTCCGCTCCGACCACGGATGGTGGTGGTACAGCACAACCTCCGGACACTGTTCGTACGGGAAATACTCCTTCATGATGAGATATGCAAACAGGCTGTGGCCGGGCAGTTTTTGCCTGCCAAGGTTCCTCCAGTCGCCATATTCGCCGTACATGGCTCCCATGTCGTGAAGTATGGCGGAGGTAATGAGACCCGCAAGTTTTTCTCCCTTTACCTTGAGCTTCAGGGCTATTTTCATGACCAGAAAGGCGGTCATAAGGGCATTTTCAGCCATTTCCCCGTCCGACAGGGCCATGGATTCCTTCACAATGGTGATAATATTATCAATACGAATGGCATTGCTCTTCCCCATGGACCGGATGACTTCCAGGGCCTGCTCCGAGGACCCGGAGAGCTCGCTTTGGGGTATGCCGATAAAGTAACCCTGGGCATAATCGACGCCCAGCCTGCATAATGTCTCCAGTTCCTCTTTTGTTTCCACACCTTCAGCCAATACCCTCGTACCCCTGTACCGGGCATAGCTGATGATATCCTCAAGCATGTGCTGTTTGCGAAGGTCAGTGCCGATACCGCGGATGAGTTCCTTGTCTATCTTGATGATATCGGGCTCAAGGGCAAGCAGGGCAAGGTGGTTGGAATAACCCGACCCGAAGTCATCCAGGGCGAATTTTGCCCCCGCCTTCACCACGATGGATTTTCTCAGGTTGATCTCGTCCGGATCCATGCGGTTTCTCTCGATAACTTCGAAGACAACATTCATATGCCCGAAATACCGGTTGCGGATATCGTTGTAGTCCTGCTCCTCCAGGGTGGCGAATGGCGCGGTGTTAATAAAAAGATAGTGGTCGCGGAACCGTTCGTCACGCATCATATACGCATCGAGGGCATTATAGACCATCCTTTTTTCAAGAATGGTGTAATGCCCCGTGGCTTCCGCGTCCTGTATAAGTTCCTCTATGTTCCTGTATATTGGGTTGGTGGGCCTGGAGAGGGCTTCAAAGCCATACAGGTCACCGGTTTTCAGGGATATAATGGGCTGAAAGACGATATTTAACTGATTCCGGTCAATGATGTCCTTGATGAAGGTCCTGCGGAGCGATGCACGTTTGGCCTCGTCATAACGTTCCCGGTTGAACGGGTTGGGGTTCTCCTGTTCTCCCCTCAGTACCTCGTGCTCGGCAAAGGAAGCGTATTCCAGGAGGTCTGCGGGCACATCCCCGTCTATACCCGAGATGGCGTAACCCACGGCAACAGGAAAGCTCACAGGTATGCCTTCCACCTCGCCCACATATTTCTTTACCTTCTGAATAATCTGGATGGCGTCTTTTCTGAACTGTTTCGGGCTTTTGACGCCGGTGGCCAGGACCAGGAAATCCGCACCCAACCATCGGAACGGTATAAGGCTGGGAGTCATGAACTTGCGGAGCACCTCGGCAGAAGCCCGTATATAAGAATTACCCGCCATCATGCCGAACCTTTCCTGGAACTCCTGGTATCCTGTCAGCCCGATATAGATGAAGGCGACCATTTCCCCTTCCCTGCATTCTGTCAGCGCCTTGCCTGCCACCTCAGAAAGGGCGTTCCGGTTGTAGAAACCGGTCATGTTATCGCGCACGGCCCTCTCTTTTTCCAGGTTGCGCTCCATCACCTCGCGGGTGATGTCCGTAATGGCGCCGGTGATGCGGGTCTGGTCAGAGCTGAGCCTGCCCCAGAACCTCATCCAGCGGATTTCCTCTTTCCCGGGAGACACACTGAACTCAAAATCCAGGGGGATATTGTCGCTGATGCACCTGTCAACAAGCTGGTCAAACTCCCCTGTCGAAATGCTGAAGGCAAAACGTTCAAACAGGTCATCGGTGGTTATTTCAAGGACATCCCCGGCGTTTTCAAGCAGGGTCAGAAGTCCGGTTATGAATATGAAGATCCGGTTGTTGTAGTCATATTCAAAAAAGTCGATCTTAAAGCCGGTATCCTTGAGTGTCTTTATCTGGTGGTAGAAATCGGAAATGCTTTCGGACAGCCGCTGGTTTCGCTGGAGTTCGGATTCGAGCTTCATGTTTTTCTCATCCAGGTTCATCAGCGACTGGTTGAGTATATCCGATATGGCTGTTATGTAGTATGTCCCATCGACTTGCTCAAGGGATATGCCGGTCTGTTCCTCCATGCTTTTTATGTTTTGGGTAAGATCATCCAGTTCTTTTATAACTCTCCTCAGGCAGAAAAATTCAAACAGGAAGCTGGAAACATACATTAAGGAGCAGATTGAAACCACGATCCAATAATTAATGGTTTCATGGGGGCTTTTTTCAACCAGCATAACTATGCTGGCTACCAGAAGACCGATAAACGCCATAAGACCCATGAAACCATTGAATGACCGCAGCCTCATGATTTTCTTTGTCTTTTGTACAGTCAGTCTCATTTCATCTCACCCGTTAATTGATCATTGGGGCAGCATAATCTGCATAATAATACGAGAAAACAACTGTTCATTTATATATCGGTCATTTTTATACAAAAACATTACAGTTGGTCGCTTTATTCCGGAAAAGCTACATGGAACGCAGATTTCAGGTTAAAGCCCATTGGTTTTCCGTGCCTGTTTTTCCTGCAGGATGCCATTCTGGAAGTAAACCTCACTTTTTGATCTAAATTGTATGATTTAAATCAGGCTAAGCTGGTAAATATGGTTTAGCGGCAGGATAACCTGTCCCATGCATTTTAAGGAGGGAACCTGATGAAGAGCATAGGCTTGCGCATCATCGTATCATTCAGCGTGCTCATATTATTCGTCTGCCTGGGGCTGGGAATAACGTCATATTTCGTTTCATACGGCGCATTAACAGACATCCTCAATGAAACCATGCCGAAATTTGCTGTCGAAGCCTCATTGACAATCGATGACAGCATTCGCAACCAGCTTGATGTACTGAGCCTGATGGCCTCCTCCGAAGCCCGGAGAGGACTGCAGGACAATGATTATGCCCGTATTGTTTCAATCCTGGATGCAGAGGCCAAAAGGTCCGGACATCTGAGGATGATGCTGGCAGACAGGAATGGAAAGGCCATAACCAATACCGGTGAGGTTATGGACATGAAGGACAGCCCCTTGTTCAAAACAGCGCTGTCAGGTGATAACGCAGTATCAGACCCTGTTTATGATGAGAACGGGACTGACATAGTTATGATCTACGCGGTTCCGGTTAAGGCAGGCAATGAGGTTTCAGGCGTGCTGATGGCAGTAAGGGATGGACTGGAACTCAGCGAATTCGCAAGGAGAATCAAATTTGGAAACACGGGCGAAGCCTTTATCATAAACAAATCGGGGCGGACAATAGCCCATGCCGACACCCGACTGCTGTTTGACATTATTGAAAACCACCCCACCGATGCCAATACCGGGGCTACCCGGACCATATCGTCAGATTCCTCCGAAGGCGTGGATGCGGTGACCTCCGCTACCGTTGAAGAATCATTAAACGGCAATTACCTGGGGTTTGAAAACTTCGCCGAGGTCCAGAAAAAAATGACTGAAGGCGAGACAGGTTTTGCGATGTATAAATATAAAGGCATATCAAAAGTGGCAGGCTTTGCCCCTGTTACAGGCTATGGCTGGTCCATTGCCGTATCGGTTGACAGGAATGAAATCATGTCCTCCTTATCCGGGCTGAATTGGATTATCCTGGCCGTATCCGGCGTCTTCCTTGCAGCGGGTTTTGTGGTTTCCTATTTCATAGGCAAAAACATATCCAAACCTGTTGTGGAATTAACGGACCAGTGCCTGACCATGTCGGAGGGCGATTTCACAGCCGGCCTGAACGAAAAGTATGCCGAAAGGCGCGATGAGATAGGCGAACTCGCCAGGGGATTCAAAAAGATTAATGATAATGTTGCAGGGATTATCAAAAATGTCATCCAGGAAGCAAAACGGGTGGAACAGGCCAATTCGGTCACAGGTGAGAACATGGCCAGGCTTACAGACCAGATCAGTGTTATGGCATCCATAACCCAGGACCTGTCGGCGAAGATGGAAGAAACATCAGCCATGGCCGAGGAAATGAACGCCACAACCACAGAAATCGAATCGGCAATTGAATCCATCGCCGTCAAAGCCCAGCAAGGGGCTGAATCCGCCGGCGAAGTCAGCTCCAGGGCGGACGGATTGCGAAAGAGCGCGGAAGAATCGCAGAAAAGCGCGCAGGATATACTTCGGAACAATGAGGCCAGGCTCAGGGAAGCAATAGAAAAATCAAGGGCCGTAGAACGGATAAACGTGCTTTCAGACGCCATCCTGGAGATAGCCTCCCAGACAAACCTGCTGGCGTTGAACGCAGCGATAGAGGCGGCGCGGGCCGGCGAATCGGGCAGCGGTTTTGCGGTTGTTGCCGAAGAGATAAGGAAACTGGCAGAGAGTTCGAGGGAAACCGCCACAGAGATACAGAATATTACCCAGCAGGTCCTGGAGTCTGTGCATCACCTTTCTGAAAGCTCGGAGCAGGTGCTCAGTTTCCTGGACGGAAAGGTCGCAAAAGATTACGACATGCTTGTCGAAACAGGAAAGCAGTATAACAAAGACGCGCACATGATAGATGAAATGGTGACAGAGTTCAGCGCCACTTCCCAGGAGCTGTACTCTTCAGTACAAAGCATTATCAAGGCCATAAACGACGTTTCCAGGGCGGCGGTAGAGGGTGCCTCCGATACCATGGAAATGGCCAACGAAACAAACCTCGTGGCGCAAAGGTCCCAGGAGGTGCTGGAACAGGTTAAGGCCGTGAAGGAAAGCGCGGAAAAACTTCTCGAAGCCGTGTCGTTGTTCAGGGTGTAGGACAGTAACAGTTCATAAAGCCGGGACTTATATCCCGGCTTTTTATTTTTCTATAGCATTACTGATCGTTTTTATTAATTCATAAGTCTTTTTTGAATCACGTGGCTTATATATGTGTATTATTCCTGAGATAACTGGCGTTTCCTTTAAACATTTACTATTTTCTACATTTGTAAATATATGTAGAAACATATTTAAATCAATTGTATAATGGATAATAATTGCTAATAAAATTTGCTCATAGATGAATAAACTACTATTTAGCATGGTATATATAACTTATAGGTTATTTTTTAGCAAAAATAGTGTTGCATTTATAACCTATAGGTAATATACTATATTGAGGTTCAGCATGCTGAAGCTATGTAAGGTATATTACCCCCAACAATTTAACAGCCCGGTGATATATCATCATCCCAGATTTGAGGATGACCTGAAAAGTATACTTGAGAAAAGTGGAATACATAAAAAGTTTGCCGAGATATTCCGCAGGAAACTATATTATATTGAGAAAAAAATGCATAGATCTACGGAGTCCAGATGGTTTGAAAAGCTTAAGGAAAAAGATTTGTATTCCATCAAGTTTGCTATGGTTAAAAACATCCGGATAATCTGCACTTTTATGGATGCACCAGTACGAAAGATCATTGTTCTATTGTGCGGATTTGAAGAGAAGAATAGCAATAGAGGTAAGGATAGCTATTCTAAAAATATAAGTATTGCGCTTGAGAGATTGAAAGAAATAGAGGAAGGATTCATACTGGAAGGGGAGAATTTATGATGAGTGATAAAAAGGTTGAACTGAAAAACACTTTGGACTTTCTGAATGATTTGTGTGATGAACCGCTTGAATCCATTACGGAATTGTACGACATCTTGTACGATATTTCTACTAGAATATACGATTACAGAAAAAGCAGGGGTTGGTCCCAGAAAAAACTTGCTGATATTTTAGGTGTTAGTCAGGCAATGGTTTCAAAACTGGAAAGTGGTGAATATAACTTTTCGATTGAACTACTTTGGAAAATATCCAAGAAGCTTGGTTGGAATCTTATCATTAGTTTTGGCTGCAATGTACATGATCAGCCCTATTCAGTAATTGATTACTGGGAAAATCAGGAGAATAGCAGAGGTAACGTTGATTTTGATTTGGCGGTGGGATAATGGTTAATGGAGAAGAGGTTATGGCTGATTTTCAGTTTATTGGAAATCGTGTATCACAGTTTTATCTTGAAACAAATACAATAAACTCTAAGGGCCAGAAAATTACAACCGGATTTGAATTTGATTACAATATCAAAAAAGCAGAGAGTTCTGGTAATGAGCATTTCGGGATTATTGAGTTTATTGTGAACGGCAAGGCTAAAGCAGGAAGAAGAAACCTGTTCAAATTTATCCTGAAAATGGAGGGGGCATTCGTTGGTAATAATGAAAAGCTAACCATGGAACATTTTAGGCAAATGCTTGAGCTAAATGGCGTTGTTACTCTGTCCCAAATATCAAGATCATTCATTCTGAGCGTTACCAGTCAATCAGGCATAAACCCTCCGGTGAGGATACCAATGGTTAATGTCCTGGCGCTGAAAGAAAAAAAACAGTCAGAATCAGCAACTGATTAAAGACCTAAACCCGGAATCGATAATACCGGGTACCGATTGGTACATTTTTAATTGAAATTGCGCAGGGAATAAAAGATCCTCAAAAGCTCCGTAACATAAGCTTTTGAGGATCTTTTCTGGAGGCGCCACCCGGATTTGAACCGGGGAATAAAGGTTTTGCAGACCTCTGCCTTACCACTTGGCTATGGCGCCGCGCGGGTCACACTTGCACCGCAAGCATGACCTGATAAAAATGCCGCAGAAGAATACATCTCCCGCGATATACTCTCTGCGGACATTATCTTTGGAGCGGGATACGAGATTCGAACTCGCGACTTTCACCTTGGCAAGGTGACACTCTACCACTGAGTTAATCCCGCAAAAAGGATTTCTGCTTTGACAAAAATCCGTGGTGCCCAGAGCCGGAATTGAACCAGCGACACGAGGATTTTCAGTCCTCTGCTCTACCAACTGAGCTATCTGGGCAAGTCAGCCACAGAAAGCCTTGCCTCCTGTGGATAATTGGCGACCCGGAAGGGACTCGAACCCTCGGCCTCTAGCGTGACAGGCTAGCGTTCTAACCATCTGAACTACCGGGCCATACCCTGGTGGGAACAATAGGGCTCGAACCTATGACCCCCTGCTTGTAAGGCAGGTGCTCTCCCAGCTGAGCTATATTCCCATGCCGTCTCGGTCAGCGCGCTTTATCAGTATACAAAATCCTGAGCATCCTGTCAATACGCTAAAACAAAAAAAGTATGACCTTTTTTAACCTGATCCGGCTTCCCTTCTGTGTTTTCACGGCCTGAGCCCATGCCGCTGCGGACGCCTTTCGCACCATATGCATACTGCATTGCAAAGGTCATATCAGGTTCAAATCCATGGCCTGAACCTGCTGTTTAATGGCCGGTAAACGCAAAAGCCCCGGTGAAGGCGCCAAGGTACCGGCGCATCACCGGGGGAGTGAGGAAATTCCCGGAACAAATCCGTTGACCTTTTATTCCTTTTCAAACATATCCTTTTCCACACCACAATCGGGGCATACCCAGTCATCAGGAAGATCTTCAAACGGGGTCCCGGGTTCTATCCCGTTTTCGGGATCACCAACTTCAGGATCATAAACATAACCGCATACAGTACAAACCCATTTTTCCATAACAATGCTCCTTTCGAATCAACTATTTGACAGCAATATCCCGTCAAAGGGGGCATCCCCTTAATGATATTGCCTGATTATTGATTATATACCCTGGTGTGGAAATTAAAAACCTTGGATGGAATTAATTCTGTTTTGTCAGTGTCAGGTTGCCGCGTATTGGCAAGGTGATAAACTCATTTACGGCCATATGCACGCCGCGGGCGATTATGTCGGCCATGCGCATGACCAGTGACAACCTCGTGCTCTGGAGCACCAGAAAATCCATAAACCCGCCAGTGTTTACGATGCCGGTGATATGCATATCCCCTACTGGCGGGAGGTTCTTCTTAAGCCCGGCGCCCGGCCTGATGGGCCCACGGCCCACGGATATGCTGCCCACATGCTCAAGTATCCCCAGCGATGCGTCGATGGCCACCATATATGCGCAGGGAAGCTGATAGGATGTTTTAAACATCACTTCCTCCAGGTTTTTTGCATGGACCGGTTCCTCGAGGGTACCCAGTACATGAACCCCCGGCAGCTTCCATTTACTGAGCATATCGCCCACCAGGGGTCCCAGAGAATCACCGGTTGACCTGTCGGTGCCGATACACATCACTACGATGGGTCTTCTGCAATGTGGTTCTTTTCTATGTTTAAGGCCGTCTGCGGCCATCAGTTCAGATACGGCCCGGGCGACCTTGAATGCTGCGAATTTATCGTCAGACCTGAAATAGCCTTTTCCGTCCAAACTTACACTCAACTTTCCCGTTTACTCAATAAATAAGTATTCCCGCAGCATGTCCCAATATACTATTGCGGATCCATTTTGGCCCATATGCTGCAACTGCGGCCATTTGCAGCTTAGCTGCCACTGGAGGAATTCATGCCATATCATCGTGAACGGTTAAGCAGTCTGGAGGACTGGCTGCAGAAAAAGATCGAGGAGCAGGGCAGGTCAACCGTGCATTCATTTATCTCATTGGCCTATAATGCCTATGGAATTGTCTTTTGCAGCGCCCTTGCGGTAATCATGCCCGAACTCAGGGCATCCCGTATCCTGATCGGCCTGTCGCTGTATATAATCCTTATTTCCCTGGCAATGGGCGCTGTTTACAGGATGTATGCACGTAAAGACGCCCAGCGGCAATGAATATGGTTCAATAACGGAACAGGCCGCCATCCCCGGCGGCCTGCCTATCATCATGTATTTTTCATGGACAGGGATATCCGCTTGCGCTTT
>JAAXZX010000033.1 GCA_012719645.1 Clostridiaceae bacterium | reverse complement strand
TCTATGTTCAATGGCTTTGCCTTTTCCGATGCTGCCGGGAACTCTCCCGGCAACCCTGGCAACCTACAGGACAGGTGTTTTAAGCCCGACATACCCGTTAAGTGCCGCCAGCACGGCAATCATGATTCCGATCACGACAAATGAGCCGAGCATTCTACCGCCTTTCAGGCCGGCTACTTCTCTTAAGAAAACGATGTACAGTATCGTTTTCCATATCAGTATACCGACAAAAGCAATGCTCAGCAGGATACCCCAAATGCTGTTGTTCCAGAAAACTGTAAAGAAGTTTTCGCTGAAGGCAACTGCAATGGAACACAGCAGGTTGGGGAAGAAGGTCAGACCCCATTTCTGGAGATAGGTTTTAAGAGGCGTCCTGCTGCCAAAGCACCTGCAAAAAAACCAAAACACGGCGCATATCGCAAGATAACTGGCGCATCCCCACAAAGCAATCCTCAACACTGAAAAGATATCGGGACCAGAGTGCCATGAACCTGTAAACCATGCCAACAACGGTTCAAAGACCGCGTTGATCAGTATAGTGAGCGCAACGAGAGACCATGCAGCCGCTTTGTTTTTACTCCGGAATGCATCAACCGGGTGATTTAACGCCTCAAGAAAGAGATTCATTATCCTAAACCTCCCAATATTCTGAGCACCATGTTCGTGTATCCTGTTCCCCAGATCATGGTGCATAACACCGCCTGTACCGTGGAAAGGCCGAAGGCAAATCGCCAGGGGTACACGGAAATCAGCCTGAACAATTTCTCAGCAGGTGAGGGCTTATAATTACGGCACTCAGACAATATATGGGCAAGCATTTTCTCCTTCTGCTGCTTTGTCGGCAGCGCAGCATTGTTCAATACAGTGTAAGCCCCTTTATCCTTTTTCACAGGTCAACCCTCCTTCTTTTGAGCCGATCGGTATTCTTTGATGAATGCAGTTTTTGCCCTTTGGAGAATGCTTTCTATGGCTTTTGCGGACTTATCAGCAAGCTCTGCTATCTGTTTCACACTTTTCCCATCAACATATTTCAGGATCAGGGTGATTCTATAGTGTTCGGGTATCCTGTTCAGGCAGTCACAGACCATCCGGCTTTCAAGCGCCGACTCTATGATACTCTCCGTATCCTGCTCCGGAATACTCAAATTCCCGGTGAGCGGATCATTTATGTCAACAAGCTCGACCTTTTGACTGTACTGCTTTCGATAGAAATCAACGAGCTTGTTCCTGGCAATTCGGAATACCCATGTTCTGTTTGAACACAGTCCCTTGAACTCGTCCATGCATTTATACACGTCAAGAAAAATATCCTGTGTGATATCCTCCGCCAGTCCGGCGTCCAAACCCGTCCTCAGGAAGACATACCGGCAAATTTCGTCAACGAAATTTTCATACAGCGATATAAACTTTTCTTCCCTACGGTTTTCCGCCATGTTCATTGATCCTCATTCCCCGGATATAACAAGCTCCTTTGAAGCCAGGACAAGGTCTTTATAAATTATCTGGAATTTCAAGGTACCGGCCGCAGCCTTGTCTCCTTCCAGATTAAAAACGATAATACCCTTTCTGTCGGTGGGCATTTTTTGCGTATCAGTTTTTACTTCATTTCCGTTGATGAACCATTTCGCGGTATACTCCATTCCCTTGGGGGATTCAATGAAATATACGCTGGCATATATGTCCTGCCCGGTTTTCAGTTGTTCGGGCGGTTTTGCGCTATCCAGATCTTTAATATCGGTATATTGACGGTCTGAAACGATATATTTCGCAACGGTGCTGGATTCGCAGCCAGCAAGGACAAGAGTGAATAATATTAATATTGAAAACAGAAAGAGGTAATTTCTGTGTGTCTTCATACGGAAAACCTCCTCATTTACCATAATTATACTCGTCCTGATGACGAAACACTAAATAAAAATCAGTTCTCAAACAGGTAGTCGTATAAAGAGAAAAAATCCTTCGGGTATTTAGTTGCTTATTCTGAATACAAAGGCTATACATTCGGGCATGAATGCCGCACCGGTTGGGCTGATTGACTCAGGATACAACAGATATGAACATATATGATGGGATTCGCTGATATGCCTTTTACAGTTATCCGGGACAGCAGTAAAAGAGATAATCATTATACAGTGCCAAAAGAACCGTACCCTTGACAGTACCCTCAAATTATACCCTCAAATTATACCCTCTGAAAAAGCAACGATATATTTCTTGCCAAAACATCAAAGTATCTATCAAGGCTTAACTCCGATAGTTTATCCTGAAGCGCGGCATCAAGAGCATCAAAAGCCGAGGCTTTCATTATCGCCTGTGTTTCATCATCTGAAAGCTTTCCAACTTTCTTCCTGTTCCACATACCTTTATTTGCAGGACATTTTCCCTGGCACCTGGTGCAGCCTACCAGGCTATTATGCCAGTCGTCCTGTATCCACTCCGGCATAGCGCCTTTCGTTTCATT
Source organism: Clostridiaceae bacterium (assembly GCA_012719645.1). Classification (GTDB taxonomy): domain Bacteria; phylum Bacillota; class Clostridia; order DSM-8532; family DSM-8532; genus Thermoclostridium_A. The sequence goes on along the minus strand of JAAXZX010000033.1, from coordinate 3,341 downwards.
ATAAAATGTCAGGCATTTATCAGCATCTATCTGCACTTCATTTTCGCAGATAGCGCCGGTTTTGCATTGCTTTATGCATATGCCGCATTTGCTGCACCTGTCCATTTCCAGGTCTGAAGCCAACTCAAATCCTTCCGGGCAAATCATGTCGGATCCAAATACGGTAAGGCGATGACATGAACCCATTCCTTCAATATATAAAAGGTTGTTTCTCCCGTACCTGCCAAAACCGCTCATTGCCGCAAGCAGCTTTTTGGGAAGAACGACCGGCCACGAATTCAGATGGTATTGTTCAAAAACATCTCTTACTATCTTCTTTATTTCAGAAAGCTGCTGATCTCTATGTACGTAAACAGGCGGGATATCGGCTTCCACAGTCCTGGAATTCCATTCAATTTCGATATAGCATGGAGGAGAAGGAAGCGCGACTATAACCAATGATTTGATGTCTGCTTCCAATGAAAAGTCGAAATAGTCCTTCAGCATTTTATTATACATATCCGTTTTTTCAAGCCTGTCCAGGCGCCTGAACCACTCTTTCTGAACTTGTGGCAGTATACTGGCAGGCACTGTTTTTATCCTGCCGCCGATGCCATTAATTCTTTCTGCCAATAAAGCCCCTGCCTCACTCATCGGTGAATCCTCCTTCCGTCCAGCCATACTGTCCCTGCAGTTCTACAAACCTGACCATTTCCACTGTTTCCATCTGTATATCTCCGTCGTCCGTCTTCGTGATGAGCTTCAGTTCCTGCACAAATGGAGGACCGATTGGAATAACCATCCTGCCGCCGTTTGCCAACTGGTTTACCAACTCACCGGGTAAAACACGCGCCGCGGCAGTCACCATAATTCTGTCATAGGGAGCATATTCGTGCCATCCCCTGCTCCCGTCCCCAACTTTATAAAAGACATTCGAAAAATTCAATGCTTCAAGCCTCTTTTTTGCCTTCTCCATCAACTCCACGATTCTTTCCACTGTGTAAACTTCTGCTGACATTTTTGCGAGAATGGCTGTCTGAAATCCTGATCCTGTCCCGATCTCCAGGATCCTGCTATCCTTTTCCGGCGACAGAAGCCGTGTCATTTCCAGCACAAGGCTTGGCTGCGATATAGTCTGGCCGAAGCCTATGGGCAAAGGCTGGTCCAGGTACGCATATTCCTTCATGTCATCTTCGAGAAACAATGAACGATCCAATGAACGGAAAAATGTTTCAAGCTCCTTCTGATCCATTCTTCTTCTCCTCATTTCCCAGCGAATAGTCTATACGTGAAAGAGGCATTTTATAAGAAAACTGACATTGATGTTGAAAACAGTATCTGTCGGTTTTTCCCTGATCATATCCGGAACGGTCCGGGCTGTTATTTTAATTATAAACGAAAAAAGGGAGGTCCATCACTTCCTGTTCTGCACGCAATATTTTCCACCTACCTGTAATGCTGAATAATAATTAAATCCTTGCAGGATCGAGCCGTAAAAGAAAAAATACAACCGATTAAAACAATAATTTCAAGATTATGCTTTCATACCGATATTTATAACAGGATACCAGGAATTATTATACCATAAATACTTAGGAGGAGATGGTTTTGGATTCTTATACCAATAAGGCACACAAGTTCAATGTGATTCTAATGTGGCTTTTTGCAACGATTCTATCCATAACGGCTTACTTTAACAGCGGACTCAGACTGGCTCTTGCCGCCGCCGGCTTATCATATCCTGCTTGTCTGATTCTAACAGTCATAGCATATTTAAAGATGAAAAATAATTTTGTCAAATCGCTTATTATTACGTTATTGCCTGCAATAGGCGTAATGTCGTATTCGGCGTCACAGGGCGGGATACCGCGCATGTTTGCCGGCTATCTTGTATGTGCCTGTTTTGCAGTCGTATATTTCAGCAAAAAAGTGATACTGGCTTACTGTTCGGTTGTATCCGCATTACTTATAGGGATGTACATTATAAACCCGATATTGCTTCTTGGAGCTGACAACAGCTTCGGCGAATTCCTGCCGAGATTCGGTATGTTCATATGCGGCTCTCTCGCTTTATACTACCTCGCAAAAGAAGGAAGCAAGCATCTGGCTGGGGCCGTAAGCGAGAGCGAAAAGGCATCCGCTCTGAACAGGAACCTGACTGAAATAATAGGACAGGTTAACATAACTACTGAAAGCCTTTTTGAAAGCGTAAGCAAATGCAATGATAGCATTGAAGAAAATCAACAGGGTCTGGCAAGCGTAACCAAATCAATCCAGGATATTTCCAAGGCTGTAGAAGAAAGCGCCATAGCAGTTAATAATGTCAGCAGCTATGTCTCGGATTCATCACAGTTAATCAGTGAAGCATATTCCATTTCCAAAGAGGTGGAAAAGGAGTTCCGATTAACATATGAAACCATATCGGTCGGAACTAAGGAAGCAGATGAGACGATGCAGCACCTGGACATCATGAGAAACTCCATCCATTCCGCTGTCTCTGCCGTTAAAGAGCTTCAGCAGAAGATGAATATAATCGGCCAATTCCTCGAAATTATCACCAATATTGCAGCCCAGACGAATCTGCTGGCATTGAACGCGGCTATTGAGGCAGCAAGAGCAGGTGAATCAGGTAAAGGCTTCACCGTTGTGGCGGATGAAATACGAATACTGGCAGAACAGAGTTCCAATGCAGCCAGGGATATACAGAAAATAACCGTAGAAGCGCGAGACACAACACGTATCGCCATTGAAGAAGTTCAAAAGGGAAATGCATCAGTTGAAGAAGGCACCGCCAGGATTTCAGAAGTTATGAAAATACTGGGCAGTTTTAAGAACTCAATAGAATCGGTAAATCAAAAGCTTTATACGGAATTTGAAATGATGGATAAAGTCGCTGACCGCTTCCGCAACATGAGGGAGCACCTGGAAACCCTGGCGGCGGCATCGGAAGAGAATTCAGCCAGCATTCAACAGATACTGGCCATGACAATGGTTCAGAACGAAGCCATAGATAAAACGGCAGAAATGATCCGGAACATAAAGGAGTTGGGACAGACTCTGAAAAATCAACTTTAGCATTCCTCTCAAGCCAAGAGACGGTTCAAACCACGGGGACGGTTCCATTGGTTTGACAAACCACGGGAACGTTTCCCTTGGTTTTTGCATAACCACAGATATCGACTTCGGGTTTTAATCGCAGGTTCTGTCCCATGGCCGGACCGCAGGAACTGGTCTGACCCCCAAAAAGTATACAAAAAGGGGACGGTCGTGTATGCTTGAGATAGGGGGTCAGTTTTTTATGGCTAAGAAGTATTCTGATGAGTTTAAATTGTCGGTCATTAAGGACTACTACAGCAGCCCGT
>JAAXZX010000032.1 GCA_012719645.1 Clostridiaceae bacterium | reverse complement strand
GTATTAGCTGCCTCTTTCGGCTCGGTTCTTCCTATGCAATTATACACCTTTCCGCTTCCCATGTCATGCTCGGCCGCGGTTGCATATTGTTACTGCTTGCCTCGCTGATCCCGCATACAATAAATTGATCCCGGATCAGTACCCGGCTATCCTTAAATTCTGTTTTTCTTTTTGTCCTTTTTCCCCGGCTTCAGCCATTCAGGCAGGAGTCCCACTGCACCCTTTTCCCGTACTGCAAGGATCACGCTTTGCAGCAGAATAAAGAAGCACAGCATAAGGCCGGTGGTGATGCTTTGATAATACGGTTTTGTAAGTCCCGATGCTATGACAATGTTTGTGATCGTCTTTAATGACAGCATCCCAAAAAGCGTTCCGATCGCGTTTCCAACTCCGCCGGTCAATAGCGTTCCGCCTATGATATTGGACGCGATCGCCTGCATTTCTGCCTGGGTAGCGTTGGCGGCATCCCCTGCGCCCGTATGCAGCAGGTAAACATAACCGGCTATCCCGGACAATATGCCGGCCATTAAATAAGCAAAGAATTTTGTACGCTTTACATTGATACCGAGCGTCAATGCACTGTGGCTGTTTCCGCCCACCGCGTAGAGGTTGCGCCCGAACCGGGTCCATTTAAGGATTACCGCTACAGCAATCACCACGATCAATGCGATCACTACTCCCAGTTCGATCTGGGCGGGTATAAAGACCCCGGTCTTCCCGTAATAACCCAGTCCGGGTATGGTGATGCGCATTTGCTTAAGGCTGAGGAAAGCTTCATGTGATGCTGTTCGGGGCGCAATGCTGACTATCGTTACCATGCCCCTGGCAAAGAACATTCCCGCCAAAGTGACGATGAATGGCTGGATCTCCAGGTATGCTACCAGTATCCCGTGAAGCAGGCCGAAGAATAAGCCTATGCCCAGCGCCATCAGAATCGAACCCGCCACAGTGCCGCCATGGTCTTCAAGGTAAACAACGCATGCCATTGTTACAAGGGCTGTTATGCCCCCGCCTGAAATATCTATGCCGCCCGATATCATGATCATGGTCAGCCCGCAGGCAATTATTACAAGGAACGCGTTGTTATTGAACAGGTCAAGGAACTGCTGGGGGTTCAGGAACCCGCCGCCCCAGACGAACATGGCGATCATGTACATGCCAATGAAGGTACAGATAGTTATCGTCATCAGCAGGTTGGTATTGGAAATAGGCTCTCTTGGTTTCTTTCCTCGTATTTCAGTGAATAAATCCTTACCTTTTTTCATAGCTTATTCCCCATTACTCTGTTGATTTTATCTCAAAATCCACAGGGATCATCCATAGCCTTAAATGAACCGGTCAGAAGGTTTTCTCAGGCAGCCTTCGCCTGGACTTCCTTTTCAGCCTGTTTTTTAAACAGTTTTTTGTACATCCTTACGACAAAATCTTTAGCGACCGGAGAACTGAATACTACTATTACTATTATAACGATCGCCTTATAAGCCTTTACCGCCGCCGAGGGGACCTTCATCGCATAAAGCGTGACTGTCAAAGCCTGGATTATGTACGCACCGATAACCGAACCGTACAGATTGAACTTGCCGCCGCTCAGGGCATTACCACCGATTGCGACTGACAGAATAACATCCATTTCCGCATCCAGCAGCAGGGTCTCATGGTTGATAAGCCCTATCCTGCACACGGTTATACAGCCCGCTGTTGCGACACAAACCCCGGATATGATAAACGCTATGAGCTTGATCCAAACCGGGCTGATCCCGTTCAGGTGGGCGGTTCCTTCATTTATTCCTACCACCTGCGTATATAATCCAAGGTTGGTGAATCTCAAAAGGAGCGAAATCAGGATAAGGAATACGACCATGATAATTATGGGAGTGGGTATCGGTATTCCCGGGATAAAACCTCCAATAGCGGTTATCAGGGGGCTTGATATAGTCGGTGTCGCGCCGCCGTTTATCCAGTAGGCGATCGATCGTCCGGCTGAGAACAATATCAATGTCGCGATCATTGGCTGGATTTTGAATACGGCCACCAGTATCCCGTTGAAAAGGCTGAAAAGGACTGCAACGACACATCCGAACAAAAATGCGAGAAGAAGTACGGGTATCGTAATCTCGTTTGAGCGAAGCACGCTTACAAAAACGCTGCCCGCTATTGCTGCCATTGCCGCGACGCTAATGTCCTGCCCCTTACAGGATGATGTTATCAGTGTCATACCGATGGACAGGATGGCGATGGCGGACGCACCGTTCAGGATACTGATCAGGTTTCCTGAAAGTACGGCGTTCCCATCGTTATTGGTGGCAATGTCTATGGAGAAAAACGACGGATCCCTGATCAGGTTGAATATGACTAATAAAAAAAGTGCAAACAATGGTATAGCCAACTGAGATCTTGTAAACTTCTTTATTAGACTGCCCATTATACCGCCTCCCCCGCTATGGTATGCATGATGTTGTCCTGGGTCATTTCTTCGCCCTTCAGCTCGCCCACTATCTTACGATCACGCATAACTATCAGGCGCGAACAGGTGCGAAGCATCTCTTCTATTTCCGAGGAAATAAACGTGATGCTGACACCTTCCTCGGCCAGTTTAAGCACAAGTTTCTGTATTTCGACTTTTGTTCCCACATCTATTCCGCGAGTTGGTTCGTCCAGGATCAGGTACTGGGGATTTGTCAACAGCCAGCGTGCCAGTATCACTTTCTGCTGGTTGCCTCCTGACAATGACTTGATGGGTGTATCCATCGAGGCGGTTTTTATCCCTAAAAGTTTTATGTACTCATCGGCAAAGGCTTCGGCCTCGGCTCTTGAAAACGGCCTGAAAAAGCCTTTCATTACCTGCAGGGCAAGTATGATATTTTCCCGGACTGACAAATCCTCGACGATACCGTCCCGTTTTCTGTCTTCGGGCAGGTATCCGATGCCATGCTTCATGGCATCCTTAGGTTTTTTGATTTTAACTTCTTTTCCGTTTATCTTTATTTTCCCGCCGGTGATCCTGTCTGCGGCAAAAATAGCGCGTACGCTTTCACTGCGGCCGGAACCAAGAAGCCCGGTAAAACCGTTGACTTCTCCCTTTCTGATCTTAAAATCAAATGCGTTGGAACATTCCAGGCTTGATAAGCCGGTCGCCTCATAAACGGGTATTTCATCGGTTTCTTCCCCTACTGGTTTACGTTTCTGCAGTGCAGAAACATCTTCAAGATCTTTGCCCATCATTTTTGATATAAGCTGCACACGCGGCAGATCCTTTATTTCATACTCTCCTACCAGCTCGCCGTTCCTCAGTACGGTTATCTTGTCGCATACCTGGTATACCTGTTCAAGGAAGTGAGTGATAAAGATTATGCCAACGCCGCGCGACTTCAGGTCCCGCATCAGCGAGAACAGTTTCTCGACCTCCTGTTCGTCGAGGGAGGACGTGGGCTCGTCCAGGATAAGCACTTTACAGTCCATATCTACTGCACGGGCAATGGCAACCATCTGCTGCACGGCGATCGAACAGGTGTCAAGCTGCTGGGTGGCCCTCGCCGGGATGTTCAGCTTCTCAAGGATCTCCGCTGCTCTTTTTTTCATTGTACGCCAGTTTACCGTTTGGTAGCTGCCCCGTCCGATGAACATGTTCTCTGCGATAGTAAGGTTGGGGCAAAGGGTTATTTCCTGGTAAACAGTACTGATACCCAGATTCTGAGCCTCATAAGGCGATTTTACATTGATTTCCCTGAGACTGCCGTCTGTATTCAGGAACACCTGCCCTGAATCCTTGGGATAGACTCCGGTTAGAACCTTGATCAAGGTCGACTTTCCGGCTCCGTTTTCACCCATCAGGGCGTGGATCTCGCCTCTTCTGAGGGTAAAATCGACATTCTGCAAAGCGCGAACGCCCGGGAACGACTTACTTATGTTCCTCATTGATAAAACGATGTCGTTCTGCATACGGCTACCATCCTTAAATGTTTAAGTCTTCTTTATATAGCGGTGTAAGTATGCGGAAAGATCCGCATACTTTACACCGCTTAATACCTGACAGAATAGTTATGGCCAAATCAAACGAGTCGGTTATCAGTCGCCGATACCATACTTGTCTATGTCTGCCTGTGTAATGTTATTGCAATCGAAGTATCTCTCTTCGTTGATAACGATCTTTTCTGAGAGCGTCCCGCCCTTTTCAAGGGTCTGGATCATCTCATGGATCTTCTGAGCCTGGAACGGGCTGCACTGAACGTCGAGGTTCCAGTTGCCGGCAAGGACTTCCCTGAGGGCCCACTTGTTGAAGTCGAAGCCTATGACAACTACATCCCCGTTCTTACCGTGGGTGATACCAGCTTCATCGAGGGCTGCAACTGCGCCTTTAGCCATACCGTCGTTTTCAGCATAGATTACATTGAATTTTTCACCCGAGTTGATAACAGATTCTACGATCTGCTTGGCTGTTGCTTCGTCCCATGTAGCGGTCTGCTGGACGACTTTTTTCATGGTGCCATTTGCGAATTGCTCGTCAAGGGGCTTTGTACGGCCGATCTGAGCGTCGCTGCCCATTGCGCCCTGGATATGTACTACATTATATTCAGGAAGCTTCTGATCCAACAGCCACTGAACAGCCATCTTGCCCTGGGCTTCCATGTTGGAAATAACGGCGGCTTCAAACAGGCTCTGGTCAACGTTCATCATACGGTCAAACAGGAATACCTTGATGCCGGCTTTCTTTGCGTTTTCAAGGACATTGGTCCAGCCGTCGGTCGCTGCTGCGGAGATAAGGAGGTAGTCCACGCCGTCAGTGATGAACTGCTGAGCTGCGTTCAACTGCTCGTCGTTCTTCAGGCTGTAGAAGGTTGAAACCTTATACCCGTTTGCTTCGCTGAAAACTTTTTCAAAGTCAGCCACGTTAGCTGCGCGGTATCCGGACTCGGAAGGCGGGTTGTTAACGATACCGACTTTGATCACGCCGTCACTCTTCTTGCCTGTTTGAGCAGAGCCACATGCTGCCAGGCTTAATGCCAACACTGCTGCCAGGATCAATGCAAGGATTCTTCTCGTTTTCATGTTCTTATTCCCCTTTCATTTTTTTGATCTTTGTGTTTAAATCATATAATTTCAGGGGAATAATATACAACTTTTTTGTACAAAGTGCGTAAAATTTCCAACCAACTTATTTAAAAATCAAACAACCAATATCCCGCATCCCTGGTTTTTCTTTGATACAATATTTTGTGATTATCCTATCATAATATTTCTAACATTTACAGTAAAATAACCAACATTCGTGTCAATATCCCCTGCTGTCGATTATTTCCCGGGTTATGGTCTGATAATCGAAATAAGTTTCATCGACGTAGTTTATCCGGTCAACATATTCTCCGCGCTCAAGCTTTTTTATTACTTCGTCAACATACGGCCCCTGCAGCGGGTTGCATTCCACATTCAACGCTATTTTACCGGTAAGAGTGTACTCGAGTCCAAGCCTTGTCGCATCAAACGAGATTACGATAACTCCGTCTTCAGGGTTGCATTTCAGACCGGCTTCTTCCAACGCGGCTATGGCGCCAAGAGCCTCTCCGTCGTTTTCACAGTATACGACGTCAATATCCTGTGTGCTCTTAAGGATCGAGTTCATAACTTCGTATGCCTTGGCCTTGGTAAAATCGCCGCATTCCTGGGCCACCATTTCCCAGTTTGGATGTCTCTCCACGGCTTTTTCAAGCGGGATTGTCCTGCCTAACTGCGGGGTGGAACCAATAGTGCCCTGGATGTGGACTATCCGTATCGGTTCTTCAGTCCTTCCCTGCTGTTCCAAAAAGTCCTCCAGCCATTTGACCGCAATCTCGCCCTCCTTGTAGAAATCGGACCCGACATATGCCGTATACAGGTATGTATCCTGTGATTCAATGTACCTGTCGATCACGATGACCGGAATACCTGCCTCTTTCGCTTCCAGCAAAATGGCGTTCCATCCCGTTTCGACTTTAGGGGAAAACACAATATAGTCAACATCCTGCTGTATGAACATCCTGATGGCGCGGATCTGGTTTTCCTGTTCCTGCCGGGCATCATCGAAGATAAGCATATATCCGTTATCTTCTGATAAAACGGATTTTATGTTCTCCGTATTGGTTACGCGCCACTCCGATTCTGCTCCTACCTGTGAAAAGCCTACCACAATCAGGTTATCCTCGGCAGATCCTGGCACAGAATGGGGATCTTCCCCTGAACAGCCGCCTGAAAGCACAATGGCCAGGCATAATATCACAGCAAGAAGTTTTCTCATATAGCCATCTCCTTGTCGCTCGTCTTCATGGGAATAGTCACGATGACCTTATTCCCGACATCCAGCTCGCTTTCGATCGTCAGTCCGTATTCTGCGCCAAACAGTATCTGAATCCTCTGGTGCACCGTCCTCAGGCCAAAGCCCTCGCCCGTACTCTCACCAAGGGAAGCCCTGACCTCTCTTAGACGTTCTTCGGACATGCCGCGCCCGTCGTCCATCACTTCGAGGATTATATGACCGTTTTCCTCCCTGCCGGTAAGCCTGATAACTCCTTTTCTGCGCCTGTTCTTTATTCCGTGATACAGCGCGTTTTCCACCAGGGGCTGAAGGGTGAGCTTGGGAATTATGTACTGTTTCAGATGATCCGGGATGTCGATTTCATAATCCAGTATATCGCTGTAACGCATCTGCTGGATCTCAAGATAACTGCGGACGTGCTGTTCTTCCTCTTCAAGGGTGATAACGTTTTTACCCCGGCTCAATGAAAAGCGGAAATAGTTGGAGAGGCTTGCAACCATCTTTACGGCCCCGTTTATTTCGCCGGACTCGATGAGCCATACGATAGTGTCCAGGGTATTATACAGAAAATGCGGATTGACCTGGGACTGCAGCAGCGCCAGTTCGGCGTGCCTGCGCTGTTTTTCCTGTTCAGTGCTCTTCTGGATCTGCCATATCAGGCGGCCTACCATGTTTTCAATACCGTCTGAAAGGATTTGTATCTCCTCAACGTCAGCCTGGATGGGTTCCCGGACCAGCAGGTTGCCCTTGCCTATCGCTTCGAGGCGTTCACAAATCATATCTATGGGATCTACGATCTTGCGGCTGAGTTTTTTTGAACTCTTCAGCAGGAAAAACAGAAGCACCAGCGCGAGGAAAACGACCGCGCCCATCAAAACGATCATGTTCCTGACCATGTCGGACTGCAGGCTGTTCAGGTGTGCCGCTTCGTAATACAGGTAGGTGTACATGAATCTCTGTATGAGATCGGTCAATATGTAGATATTTTTCTCCAGTTGGTCCACACGCGAGTCGTATTCTTTTGTTTCAGCGATCTGCTGCATCTTTTCCTCAAGATTGTTGCAGAGGCTGAGCACGCTGGAGATTGCGCGGATGCTTTCTTTTTTCGTTGTAGTGTCGTACAGGTTCTGCGCGATCTCCTTTGCGGACTGTACTTCTTCAAGGGGCAGACCTACCGAGTACTGGCTGTCGATCACGTAATAGTACATCTTCAGATCCACGTCATCCTTGAAGTTCTGGTTGAATTCCGAAGCCATCGTGACGTTGTTCAGGATCGCATTATACCGGAATACATACATTATCCCAACCGTTGCAAGCACCAGGATAACTATCATCAGCGGCAGGGATACCAGCAGGTTCATATTCCAGAGCCTGCTCAGCATCTTTATTTTTTTCTCTTTACGTTTGTAATCAATGCTCACTGCCTGTCCCTCTTCGATATTCACTGGGCGTGCAGCCCGAGACTTTCTTGAACACAAAGCTGAAGTAATGCGGATCCTTATATCCGACTGAAAACGCGATTTCGCTCAGCCTCATGTCCGTATTGCGGAGCATATTCTTCGCTTCATTGATTCGCCTTGATGTGATGTATTCGGTCAGTGTCTGCCCTACTTCCTGGCTGAAAACGGCCGACAGGTAGTTGGGGCTGATGTTGACGTTTTTAGCGACTTTATCCAGTGAGATTGATGGGTCCGTATAGTTTTCGTTGATGAAATCTATCGCCTGTTTCAATAAAACATGCTGCTGCCTTGTGCTTTCACGGTCACGCAGATAGATCGCTCGTTTGATGACCTGGCGCGCATAATTCCGAACATCCTCGGCAGTGGAAATGCTGTCATTCGGCCAGAAATCTGTCAGCAATACTGTGTCGGCGCCCGATCCTATCAGGTCCAGGTATTTTATCACAGCAAAACAGACTGTCATGGCCAGGTACCTGCAAAGCAAAGTTGCAGAAACAACCTTTTCCCCTACATTTTGCAGCACCTGTTCGATAAAGTCATCAATTTCCTGTTCGGTCCCGCTGCTCAAAAATTTCCTGATATGTTCAGTATCAAGTTCCTTGCTGTATGTGCCTGTCTTGATGTCATTGTTTTTCCTCAGGTTTTGTATGCTCGCTTCGGTCAGGATATGTTCCTCAGGGCATATATAACGATAGGCCAATATGCGGCTTGCTTCGGCAAAGCAGACCGGAAGGGCGCTGAGCCGCGACACGGGCGTCCCCCTTGCGATATACCAGCCCACATCGTTTCCTGCCGCGGTACATCGCTCCTGTATATTCTTTATGCAATCAATCGTGTTTGGCTCTATATCATCCCTGGTGCCTTTGACCAGGACAGCATATGTCGTTATGTTCCATCTGAAAAGAATCAGTTCGGGCCTGCCGATAAACAGTTTTGTGACTTCGTCCTGCACCGCGGCAAGATCCTCGGTATAGCTTTCAGGCATACTCCCGTCATATTCTGCGCTGCTGAGCGAGAAAAGAACGATATTGTAGAACGGGGCACAGATATCGATATTCATTGACCCGGCGGTTTCAATAATCTCCGATTCGCTTAACACACCGGTTGTTATTTTCTCAAAGAACCTCCTGCGTGAAAAGTTTTCATATTCCTGGGCCTCACGCTGGAAATGTTCTATGTACTCCTGCTGCTGCCGTTCCTCCCTCATTTTCTCATACAGGTCAGCCAGTATCTCCACAAGCTTGTCCTTTATGATAGGCTTAAGCAGGTATTGGTCCACGCCCATGCTGATGGCTTGCTGCGCATAGGCAAAATCATCGTATCCGCTGATTATGACAATCTTTGTCCTTGGAAGTTCATTGCGTACCAGCTTGATCAAGGTCAGCCCGTCCATAAAAGGCATCTTGATATCCGTGATGAGAAGATCAGGCTGAATTTCCCGTATCATGGGCAGCGCAAGCTCGCCATCCGAAGCGTCACCGGTATAATCAAATCCATACTGTTCCCACTGGATATTCTTGCGTATGCCTTCGCGGACCACGTTCTCATCTTCGACAAGAAAGACCTTGAACATCTGTATCTTCCCTTCATCATATGCGCACTTCATAGTGCGGACAGATCTGTGTGAAAAGAATAGTGACATGCTGCTTTTTGTCAAAACTATGATAGCACCCTGAAAATAGCATTGTCAACAATACCTGGCGCGCAGAGGCGCCGCCGGATGGATCACGGGATCAACCAAAGAGGATAGCAACCCTGCTATCCTCTATAAATGGCCAGGTTGATTCATCATTGATAACGGCGCAATCGGGATCAGTATGCCCCTTATTTTGATTGCCCGTAATAGGCTCCGGGTCCGTGTTTTCTTAAAAAGTGCTTATCCAGCAGCTTCTGAGGCATCGGCTCCACACCTGGCTTTATTATGCCGCTGTAGATTGCCATCATCGCAACCTGTTCAAGTACAGCCGAGTTATGAACCGCTTCTTCAGGCGTCTTACCCCAGGTAAACGGGCCATGGTTTTTCACGAGAACCGCCGGAATGTAGTTTGTTTTTTTTTCTTTAAAGGTTTCAATTATAACGGCCCCGGTATTGGCTTCATAATCGGACCGGATTTCATCCTCTGTCATTTCCCTTGTACACGGGATTTCTCCATAGAAGTAATCCCCGTGTGTCGTTCCAAGGGCAGGTATGCCCACACCGGCCTGGGCCCATGCTGTGGCAAAAGGCGAGTGGGTGTGGCATATTCCGCCGATCTCGGGGAACGCATTGTACAATGCAACGTGGGTAGGCGTGTCGGATGAGGGTTTCAGCTTTCCTTCCACTACCTTTCCGGTCATATCAACCAGCACTATGTCTTCAACCCTCATATCGTCATATTCAACCCCGCTGGGCTTGATAGCTATAATTCCATTCTTCCTGTCTATCCCGCTGACATTTCCCCAGGTATAGATTATCAGGCCTCTTTTGGGAAGCTCCAGGTTTGCTTCAAGGACTGCCCGCTTTAATTCCTCAAACATAATCTGCCTCCTTTGTGATGCTTCTTATGGCATAATTATACTGCTAACTTCTTTCCATGTCAGGGGGACAGTCTTTCCCGGCATCAAAAAGACTCCTCCATGACAGAGATCAGCCGTACAGAATACTGTTGATGTCATCCGCACCTGCACCGGTATTAATGAGCGTCTGGAGTTTATTGAAGGCTTTTGTCGGCTCACCCACAAGCATATACCCAACGAACAACCCGTTGCGGAATACAAGCCTGGAATACAGATAATTCTTCTTGTCAATTCTCCGGTCTATTCTGTAATCAGCTTCTGAACCATCCGGCTGGACAGCGCCGGTATCACCCGAACAGACGACTCTTGTTCCCATGGTGGCAAGTATATAGGGAACATTATCCGCTTCGTAAACAGCATCTCCTCCGGCGGCGTTGGTTCCTGCGACCTGACCCTGCCTGTTTGCCACCGACCATTGTCCGGACCATCTGCCGTTGACGCACGCCGCATCTCCTGCTGCATATATGCCTTCTATGCTGGTCTCCATTTTCTCATTTACATCCAGGAAGCGGTTCATGCTGATGCCGGTGTCACGGAATACTGCAACATTGGGTGAAACGCCGACTGATACTATAACGACATCGGCCTCAAGCACTGTGTTATCAGCCATGTGCACTTGTTTTACATGTCCTTTATCGTCCCCTTCAAACCCTGTTACGGATATGCCGCAGAACACTGATATACCCAGGCTCTGAACCTTGTCCCTGAATACTTCCGAGCCTTCTTCATCCAGCTGTTTGGGCAGAAGCCTTGGCATACCTTCGATCAGGGACACATCGATACCCATCCCGGAAATCTTGTACGCAGCCTCAAGCCCAAGAAGGCCGCCGCCGATAACAACTGCCTTTTTTGCATTAAGAAGGCTCTGGTTTATTGCAGCAATGTCATCCACGGTCCATATGGTATGGACGCCTGAAAGCTCCTTTCCTTTAAAAGGAGGCATGATTGGTGTGCTTCCGGTGGCCAGTACCAGGCTGTCATAGCTGTACTCTTTGCCGTTTGCGATGATCTTCCCGGCCTTTGCATCTATTGCTGTAACCTCTGAGGCCAGCTCAACCCGGATCCTGTTTTTCTCATACCATTCCTCATTGCTGATTCTCAGTTCATCAAAGTTAATGCTCCTGCCAATGTGTTCGCACAGGCGCAGCCTGTAGTACGGCAGCCGGTTCTCCTTACCAAACATTATTATTTCAGCCTCAGGATCCTGGAGCCTTGCTGCCTTCGCCGCCGAATGCCCCGCAGCCCCGGTTCCGATGATCAGAATTCTTCTTGAAACGCCTGAAAAGTTGTTACCCATAGTATATGCCTCCCTAAAAGTAGTTCTCTATGTCCGTTGTCGTTGGGACGGTTCTATATTCATACTTGAACATACCCTCTTACAACCTTATGGCGTAATTACGCACAGTTTATATATCTCCAGTATGACAGGTACTTTGCCATCCCCGGCTTTCCGCAGCTTTTCAGACAAGCTCAATCCAGCTTTTTATCTATGTAGCAGATAACGCTTCTTCCGTCGCTGCCGAAAGGATATTGTTTTGCTATGCCGCGGGACCATTTGTATTCAGTGCTGTATCGCGTTTCGCCCTTCCCTCTTGTTTCTATGAGTTCCCCAATACCGGCCCGTAATTCGTCAAATAAGGAAATATCCTCAAAATCCCGCGCGTGGCCGTGCAAAATCCTGTCTGCCTTTTCAGTCACCCATGAAATACTGTTCAGGTTTTCAAGAAAAGTTTTGAGCGGCAGGCTTTCTTTAAGCTGCATCCAAAGATGGCGATTGATGCTGTCGCCGGTAAACAGTACGCGCCTTTCTTTCAGCAGCAGGCATATTCCTCCCGGAGTATGTCCTGGAATCGAAATAGCTTCAAGTGAAAGCCCGCCGAGGTCAATTACGTCGCCGTCATAAATCGCTTTAAAAGCAGGCATTTTAAGTTTCTTTTCCTTCCAGGGCTTTGCTATTTTGGGGAGTTTCATATGCAATCCGGCAACTTTCAAATCATCGGGATGCAGAAAGCAATCGCAATCAAAGTACGCATTGCCATAAAAGTGATCGCAGTGTCCGTGCGTATTTACTACCATAAGCGGAAGATCGGTAATTTCTCTGACGACAGCATGAACATCCGCAATTCCTAACATTGTATCAATGACAACAGCTTTTTTCTCACCACAAACGAGATAACCAGTTGATACGTTATCATTCATAAGCCATATGCAGTCATCAACTTTTTTGGTTCTTATCCTGTTATCCATGCAAAATACTCCTTAATAAAGTCTGACCATGTAAACATTTTAACACTTTAAATCCAATAGACCAATGAAATCATGGCAGTTCTTCACTTTTTATATCCCTCAATTTTCATATCAGCTGCTTGCACTGGAATACCTCCTTATACCTTTCTTTATTGCTGAGGCGGAAGCCATGAAAAACAGCACCCCGGAAACGGCAGCAGCAATCATGCCCGGAACATTTCCCTTGTCAAGAAGTATGGACGCAGGAACATTTGCCAATGGAATGGACGGAATAAGAAAAACAAAGGCATACATCAACTGTTTGTATGAAAATATCTCTTTTGGTTTCTCCGAGATAGACATCAGGATATTGAACAAATCTTTGATGGTATTTTTCAGGCCTTCCTGCTTTTCGTGAACCTTATATGTCTTTGACAGGTTAATTGCATTGATTATACTCATAATCTGACCTCCTTCGAAAACTCCAATAAAAAACTGCAGGTGAACAGCGAAGGCTTTTCACCTGCAGTCTTATGCATACAACCAACAGAATTAAGTTTATTTCCGGATGTCGTTACCGGGGCGCCGCACAGGTTTATCCCCAATAAAAAATACCGTGCAATTAAGCACGGCACTGATCTGTACTCTTCTATCGAATATGCAACAACATCAGTCTTATATTCCTTAGTTCGTATGCTTAAATTGCTTTATTATTTTCGCAAGGTAAAAGTGCCGCTATTCTTAACTTGATATAAAATAATATATTACTTCAGGCCACCATACTCAGCAACTTGCCAGGACGCCCCCATTGACATGAAATGAAAGATGTCAAAGGAGCCGCCTATTGACAGCCCTTTGACATCTTATTGGCAACTTATCAAATATACAGCTTACCAAAACTCCTGCATCAGCATTCGTAGGTCTTCGCAGCCTCGAATTCTTCCAGTATCGCCTGATCCGGCTTTTTCGTCAGAAGTGAAACGACTACGATGGCTATGCATGAGAGCACGAATGCCGGGAACAGTTCATATATGGCGAATACTCCGCCAAGCTTTGAAATCAGCTTGTTCCATATGAATACCATGCTTCCGCCGGTGAGCATACCTGCGATTGCGCCTGCCCTCGTCGTTCTCTTCCAGAACAATGAGAACAGTATGATGGGACCGAAGGTAGCTCCGAAGCCCGCCCATGCAAATGACACTACCTGGAAAATAACACTGTTTTCATCCAAGGCAATGATGATTCCGAACAATGCTACAAGCAGCAATGTGATACGCGAAGCAATCATCACCTGTTTGTCGGTGGCATCCTTCTTGAATATTCCCTTGAAAATATCGCGGGACAGTGCCGATGAAGCGATGAGCAGATACGAGTCGGATGAGCTCATGGTTGCGGCAAGGATGCCTGACATGACTATGCCTGCCAGAAATGCAGGGAGCAATCCGGTCGACATGATGACGAATATGTTTTCAGCATCGCTCCGCGTAAGCAGTCCGGCAGGATACAGCGATCTTCCTATCAGTCCGATCGCAACTGCGGCAAACAGCGAAATAACACACCAGATTGTTGCTATGCGCCTTGACTTCTTCAATTCGGAAGACTTGTTGATGGCCATGAACCTGAGAAGGACCTGGGGCATTCCGAAATAACCAAGACCCCATGACATGGTGGATATGATCGTCAGCAGGCCATATTCACCAGCCGCTCCGAACAGTGGCTTACCTGCCGCATCAAGCTGCTGGACACCGTCTGCGACCTGGGGCTGAGCTATGCCGAAAAAGTTCATAAAACCGGGGATCGACTTTATGTTTCCGAGAACTGTCGGGAGCCCGCCTGCAGCAATCACACCGACGGTCAATACCGAGCAGAGGGCAAGAATCATAAGGATACCCTGCAGGAAGTCAGTAGCGCTCTCTGCAAGAAAACCTCCAAGAAACGTATACAGGATAACTATTACGGCGCCCGCTATCATTACGACCTGATACTGCATTCCGAATAACTTGCTGAACAGCTTACCGAACGTAACAAAGCAGCTTCCTGCATAAACGGCGAAGAATACCAGGATGAACAGCGAACCTATCGCCTGGATTATCTTCGTTTTTTCCTTATATCGGTTGCTCAGGAATTCCGGTATTGTAATGGAGTTGCCAGCCAGGGTAGAATACCTGCGAAGCCTCTTTGCAACGGCAAGCCAGTTTATGTAAGTTCCTGCCGCAAGGCCTATGGCAGTCCAAAAAGCATCACTAAGGCCGAACCAGTATGCTACGCCCGGAAGTCCCATCAGCAGCCAGCCGCTCATATCCGAAGCTTCCGCGCTCATGGCTGCGATCCACGGGCCAAGTTTTCTGCCGCCAATGAAATAATTATCGGGGCTTTCACTTGCTCTCCTCATGTAATATAAACCTATGCCGACGACAGTAGCAAGATAGATACACATCGCAACAAGAATCTGAATTTGATCGCCACTCATCTATATGTCCCCTTTTACATTTTTCCGCCATTATATCAAAGTTTTATACGGATGAAAAGTATAATTATGCAATGTT
>JAAXZX010000031.1 GCA_012719645.1 Clostridiaceae bacterium | reverse complement strand
GTCATATTCAGCCAGGAGCGGGTAACCGAGGGTAACCGTGTGTTTAAGATCTACAAGTTCCGCACCATGGTGAACGATGCCGAAAAAACTACAGGCCCTGTCATTTCATCGCTGGACGACCCCAGGGTGACGCCAATTGGCTCTGTTTTAAGAAAACTTAAGATTGACGAACTTCCACAGCTTTTCAACATACTGAAAGGTGATATGAGCTTTGTGGGACCCAGGCCGGAGCGCCCGGTTTTTGCCGACAGGTTCAATGCCGAGATACCTACATACAAGTACAGGACCCTTGTTAAAGCAGGGCTTACAGGCTATGCGCAGGTTTATGGCAAGTATGACACGTCGGCCGAGGATAAGCTGCGGTATGATTTGCTCTATATCAGAAGCTATTCGATTCTCCTGGACATAAAGCTTCTGCTGAATACGGTGTTCGCCTTATTCAGGGGAAAGAGAAACTATCAAAGGAATGGCAGACTGGAAGCTGCACCACCCGGGAGAAAAGCGGTATAATATAAAATGTCATTGCAGGTAATGCGCAGCACGCTCAGATTGCTTTGCCGTTTTGCTTCTTGCAATGACACAGGAATAGATGTTACCCGCAAAAATGGGAAAACATAAGAGATTGCCTCGCCGCTATCCCTTCACAATGCCCCCCCTTTATCATTGTGAAAGGATCCAAGTTAAGCGAGGCAATCTCTTCAATGTGCATATAAGCTTCTGCCGGTAACCTGTAAGTTTCCCTTGTTCTTCTTCTTCAGCAGGTCGTTCAGAACCAGGTTGGTGATCTCCAGTTCCAGCTTGGTCAGGTCCTCTTCGCCGAGCATCCTGACTTTATCAGCAGAAAGGTTGCAGTAGGATATCTCAAGCTTTGGCTGCTTCCTGACTATCCTGGCCATTCCACTGATTACCGTATTCCCCGAACGATAGATGAACTCAGCAATGTAGTCGGGGTCATCACCTTCTATGATCCTGCCCTTAAAGCTCATAGCATCCCCTCCTCAATGTAAATTCTTTCGTATTAATACAAATATTTCCGTAACTTTATCACCATAGTCCCAAACCAAACGAAAGAGCCAGGGCATAAACAGGCCATGGCTCTATTACTCAGATAATAAAACCTATGGCAGCCCGGCTATCATGACCGTAAGGTTTTAGACCCGCGGCTTTGCGTCCCTGTCTTTCGGCAGGTTTGCCCTTAGCATAAGTTGCTACGCTATTCAAATATAAGCTTCAGGTTGCCTGGACAGCAACAATTTATAATTTTAAGAGATTGTCAAACAATTGTCAATATATAAAATCACATTTTTTCACATTTCATGTATCGACTCTTTCATTTAATTTATCGGTATGATCGGTTCAACAATATACATCGTCTGTGAAACAGGCAGGATAATATTGTATTTTGCCGTTGAATAATGGACATAATCCAGAACAGGTGGTTCAGAGATGTTTGGAAGGATCAGGGAAAGGTACAGAGAAGCAAAGCATAAGTTCGCAAACGTTCGTGTCGATGCCAGTTCATACGGGCCGATTCCGGGAAAAATCAAAGCAGTTCAAGCCAGGCTTGACGAAATTTTTTCCCAATGCAACGACCTTGTTATCAAGGAGATCTCATGCGGGAAAGACGGCCGGATAAAGATCCTGGTTGTGCACATTGAAGGCATTGTTGACAGGAGGTTGTTGAACCAGGACGTGATCCATCCGATACTTGATTATCTGCCAAGTGTGCAGTCCGAGGATAGCAGCAGTATATACCAGCAGCTTTCGAAATGCATAGTCATCAGCAGCGATATCAAGGAAGTCCATGAAATGTGGCAGGCCGTTAACTTCATCGTATCCGGGGATGCCGTTATATTCATAGACGGAGAAGACCGGGCCCTGGTGGTCGGAGTAAAAAGTCCCGAGGGGCGGCAGGTGGAAGAACCGGATACAGAGACCTCCATCAGGGGTTCAAGGGAAGGTTTTGTTGAGAACCTGCCTACAAATATGGTCCTTATTCGGAAAAGGATAAAGAACCCTGACCTGAAGATGGAGATCATGCAACTGGGAGAGAGGACAAAAACAGATATCTGCATCTGTTATATCAAAGGCCTTGCAAACGAGGAGATTGTCAGGGAAGTGAAGGAGAGGCTCGGGAAAATCAATACCGATGCCATCCTTGATACCGGCATTATCGAGCAGTACATTGCCGACAACCGCTTAACCCTTTTCCCCCTGGTGGGAAACAGCGAAAAGTGCGATAAACTGGCCGGGAAGCTGCTGGAAGGGCGTGTAGCCATAATATGCGATGGCACACCATATGTATTGACTGTTCCGTATTTATTCATCGAATCCATACAGGCAACCGATGATTACTTCGACCATGCCTTTTTTGCCTCTTTTATGCGCCTGCTCCGCCTGTTGGCGCTTTTGACATCGAATTTGCTCCCTGCCCTCTATGTGGCGCTGGTGGTATTCCATCATACGGTAATCCCGTTCAAGCTGATGATCACGCTTGCAGCCTCACAGCAGGGAATACCGTTTCCTCCTTTCATTGAAGCGCTGTTAATGATAATAGCCTTTGAACTGCTGCGGGAGGCAGGTGTGCGTATGCCCAGGCCTATCGGCCAGGCGCTTAGCATTGTGGGAGCAATTGTGCTTGGCGAGGCCTCGGTGGCGGCGGGAATTGCCAGTAACCTTATGGTGATCATCGTAGCCATCACAGCAGTTTGCAGCTTCGTTGTTCCGCCGCTTATCCGCGCGACCATGCTGATAAGGTTTGTTTTCCTGGCCGCGGCGAATTTCTTGGGGTTCCTTGGAATTATGGTTGCAGTCGTTGCTGTTTTTACACACCTTTGCACGCTGCGATCCTTCGGAATTCCATACCTGGCGCCGTTCTCCCCCCTTACTGCTCATGATCTGAAGGATTCCCTGATCATGGTTCCCATCTGGGCTATGATAACAAGACCCAAGATACTCAGGCAGCAGGAAAATGTAAGAGGTGTTAAAGGTTCAAAACGCCAGGAGGTGGATAAGGGACGTGACAGTCAAAAAGGATAAAGGGCGCAAAGCCCTGTTAATCCTCCTTCTTATCTTCCCCTTGCTCCTGGCCGGATGCTGGAATAACAGGCCGCTGACTGAAATCAATATTGTAGCGGGTATGGGACTTGAACGGACCGAAGATGGCAAAATCCTGGTAACGGTGCAGGTGGCGGAGCCGGGCGCGATCCAGCCAGCGTCTGCGGGAGGCGGAAGCGGTGGCGAGAAGTCAAAGCCCGTGTTTGTCGCATCCAATGAAGGTGAAACGGTTTTCGAGGCTTTAAGGGGTATGTTGGCAGTTGTTGATAAGAAACTGTTTTTAAGCACAGCCCAGGTTCTGATCATAGGTGAAAAACTCGCACAGGAGGGCATAGGGGAGATCCTGGACTTCTTTGAAAGGGATTATGAGGTGAGTTACCTGGTGGATGTCATTGTGGCGAAGGATGCAACCCCCGACGAACTCCTCAGGATAGAAAGCGATATGGATACAATACCTGCCGTGTATATTAAGGGTACTGTGGAAAATACCGCTGCCCGGGGCACGGTGAAAAAGACCTTACTTATTGACCTGTTCAAGGATATGGACTGCAAGGGAAGACAGCCTACCGCCGGCCAGATAACAAAATCCAGTGATAAAGAAGTGAGGACCGAAGGCCTTGCGGTTTTCAGGGACGGAAAGCTTGCAGGATGGCTCAATCCGTATGAAACCAGGGGATTCCTGTTTGCGAATAACGAATTGAAAGGAGGTATTGTCAATGTACCTGTTGATAATGGTAAGGCGGCATTTGAGATTATAAGGTCGAAAGGGTCTGTCAGTGTGGAGGTGGAGGACGGCAAGCCGTCAATGCTCATCATAAGGGTGAATGCCGAAGCGAATGTGGGGGAATACGGGAGCGGAGGGAGATTAGACTCGCTGGAAACCCTTTATATGCTGGAGGAAAAACTTGGAGAGGAAATAGGGAAAGAGATTGAAATGGCGCTGGAGAAGTGCCAGAAGGAGTTTGCCAGCGACATATTCGGTTTTGGCATCTATTTGCATAAATACTATCCAAAATGTTGGAAAGAGGTAGAGAATGACTGGCATAACATCTTCAGCAAGCTTCCGGCGGACATCCGGGTGGATGCAAAAATAATGCGCGTAGGCCTTGTGATAAACCCGGTGGGGAAAGGTGAATAGCATTTTGCTGGCAATAATAGCGGTTTTTATTATCCTGATCCTGTATGACATGCGGATATTCATACGGAACAAAGAACCTGCAAAGGTTTACGTGCTGTATTTTTTCCTCATGGGTGCAGGCCTGATAGTCAGTTTGCTTCTGGCAGCGGGGATAAGGCCTGTTGCTCCTTCACGGCTGATAGAAGCTGTATTTAAGATGATTGGAATTGCAAAGTGATGGGAAAGACAAGGATATCAGGTTTACAACTGTTTATGCTTTTATCGGGATTCCTGTTTGGAAGCACCGTGATACTGGCTCCCGCATTGGGAGCAAAAAACGATGCATGGCTTGCCATAATCATCGGCGGAACAGGCGGCGCTTTGCTGATGTTGATTTATGCGGCCATTTCGTTACTGAACCCTTCAAAAACCCTGGTGGAAATATTGAAGGAAAAGATGGGAAAGGTCCTGGGCAGTATTATTGCGGTCCTGTATATATGGTACTTCATTCACCTGGCTTCGCTGGTATTCAGGGATTTTGGCGAGTTTATCTGTACAGTGACCTTTCCGGAAACGCCCATGACTGTACTAATAAGCATATTTGCACTTGGTGTGGTATATGGGGTCAATGGCGGCGTAGAGGTAATGGGAAGAATGGGCGAGCTTTTGGTGCCGATAATTCCCACGTTCATCCTCATTGTCAGTGTGTCACTGATCACGGTCAATGATTTCACGGCTTTCCTGCCTGTCCTGGAAAACGGGATGGGACCCGTACTGAAAGCAGCCCTTAGTTATATAACCTTTCCCTTTGGGGAAACCGTCGCGTTCCTTATGCTGTTTCCGAATTTGAACAGAAAGGAAAAGCTGAAGAAGATCGTGTTTGTTTCGGCGGCACTATCAGCATTGATAAGCATCGTAATCTTCTTCAGGGATATATCTGTCCTGGGAAGCGATCTGATGAGCCGTGTCACATTTGTTCCCCATTCGACAACACTGCTTTTTCCGGAGGCTAATGTGGACCCACTTGTAGATATAAACCTGATGATCGGAGGAGAAGCAAAGATTGGGGTTTGCATTTATGCGGCGACAAAAGCTATAAGTCAGGTTGCGGGAATTGAAAACTATACTAATCTCACAAGGGCAGTCGGCGCCTTTTGCGTCGTGCTTTCCGTATGGGATTTTGAAAACGTGCTGGATTTGTTCAGTTGGACTGAAAGGATATATTCCTACTATGCCATTACCTTTCAGGTTATAATCCCGCTGATACTGCTTGTACTGTCATTAATAAAAAGAAGCAAGCCTGCGGAAGGAAGCGACGCTGATAATGAGGGTGTCATTGCGAGCAAGTGACGAGGAGCGTGAGATTCCTTCGTCACTTCGTTCTTCACAATGATACCCAAAAAGGGAATAAAACAGGAGCTGCAAGTTTGCAGAACAGGCAGCTCCCCTGTGGCGGAGGGTTAGGGATTCGAACCCTAGATACCAAAAATGGTATACTGGTTTTCGAGACCAGCTCCTTCGACCACTCGGACAACCCTCCAGGTTTAACTCTTAAGTGAATCGCTTTTTTATTATAAGGCATCCATGCCGTTTCCGCAACACTACTTTCTGTCAGCTCAAACGAAGATTAAACAAGGGTACTATTGCAAGTGGAACGCAGTAATTTGCGAGATTGCTTCGTCACGTCCGTTCCTCGCAATGAAACCTGAAAAAAGGCTCCTCGCAATGACATACCCGAACTGTCATTGCGAGTAAAGCGCGGCAACCTCTTAGAAGCCTCTATATATCGACATTTTCGTATCTTACCTCAATGGCTTGAAAAAATCTGTGAGCAGCTTTCTGCATTGGCTTTCCATGATACCCTCGTAAATCTCCGGGGTATGGTTGAAAGCGCGCATGCGCAGAAGATCCACAACCGAACCCACGGCTCCGGCCTTCGGGTCGGCTGCGCCGAAATAGAGGCGCCTGATGCGCGCGTTGATGATAGCCCCGGCGCACATGGGACATGGCTCAAGCGTTACATACAGGTCGCAATCGTCCAGACGCCAGCGGCCGAGGATTCTGCAGGCCTCATCGATGGCCAGGATTTCGGCATGGGCTGTCGCGCTGCCCATTTTCTCCCTGAGGTTATGGGCCCGGCTGATGACGATGTTGCCTTTCACTATAACAGCTCCAACCGGGATTTCGCCCTCTTCGGCAGCCATTCTGGCTTCCTGGATGGCTATTTCCATGTAGGGGTTGGTCATGGTTTCCTCCCAAATAGAGGTAAAAAGCGAGATGTTGGAAGTAAGATTGCATCAGGATGGGTTCCGCAGCCGTTACTTCATTCCAACTTCCAACCTCACACCTCCCGCCTCTGTATTGTGCGCTTGCTTCGTCGCTTCACTCCTTGCAATAACAAGGCCTGTACACTTCATATTATACAGGATTAATATTGGCATTGCTCATCCTTCTCCTTCATAAACATTACTATGGTTAAAAAAGGATATCGCCTCAAAGCTGAAGATATTGTGCTCCTTTTGCTTCCGCTGGTCTTCCTGTTGCTCTTTCTGACCAGGCCAGGGAACCAGGAACCCGTTAAACAGCCCTCGGCGGATAAGGGGAAGAGGGGACCCGAGATAACACTCACGGTGTATAACCCCAACGAAAGCCTCATTGTTGAGGCAAAGCTGGAGGAGTACCTGGTGGGTGTGGTGGCGGCTGAAATGCCTCCGTATTTTGACCTGGAGGCATTAAAAGCCCAGGCTGTCGCTGCCAGGACATATGCCCTGGGAAGGGTTAAGGGCTATTACGGCTCCACAGCAAGCCATTTCGGTGCTGACATATGCACCGATCCGGGACATTGCCAGGCCTGGATTTCAAAGGAACGGTTCCTTGAAGTATATGGAGGCGAAGACGACTGGGCCAGGATTGAAAAAGCGGTGAATGATACCCGGAATATCGTAGTTACATACGGGGATGTGCTGATAAATCCATTGTTCCATTCAAACAGCGGCGGCGCCACCGAGGATGCCCGTGAGGTTTGGGCCATCTCAGAGAGCGTACCCTATCTTCAAAGCGTATTCAGCCCCGATGAAAGCAGCTATCCGGATTATGAAAAAAAGCAGTTGTATTCCTGGGATGAAATAGCGGAAAAAGTGAAGACTAAATATCCGGAGGCAAGGCTTCCGTCAAACGTCGATATGGAGATCGAATCCTTCACCGTCAGCGGGCGCGTTGATTCCATCAGGATAGGAAGCGTTTCCATGTCCGGGACAGAGTTTCGGGAACTTTTAGGGCTTCGCTCCACGATGATCAGCCTGAACTTTCCGTCCGCTGAATCTGTTGAGATCACGACATACGGCTACGGCCACGGCGTGGGGATGAGCCAGTGCGGCGCCGATGCCCTTGCCAGGGATGGTTACGGCTATGAGGATATCCTGAAATACTATTACTCCGGAGTAGAAGTGGAAGAAATAGCACAATAGAGTATAATTCCATCTCCACTGGCAATAATACATGGTGGAGGTGGATACTGTGAACAACAAGGGAAGTTTCAAAAATGAGGGGTCTGTTGGCAAAAGGATCCTGGCCTTTTTCAGGGAAAGCGGTTTTTATATAGCTATCGTGGTTGGGCTGTGCGCGCTGGCCGCAGGGGCTGTGTACTTCTCAACCAGCCAGATACTTACCGATCCGGAGCCCGATCCGCCTGAGAATCGATTGAGCAGTGACAACAATGATTTCAGTCTGATTGACGATTTTCCTGTAATACCGAGATCTGAGGAAAGCTCCATCAATGACGGCAACGGAACCGACTATGCCGATGACGGTCCTGATGACGGATTGATCGCATATGAAGACATCAATCCCGGCGATGATGCTGCCATTGAGGACGAGCAGGATAAAGCGAGCGAGGATACAACCGGGCAAGGTGAGACTTCCGAGCAGGCTTCCGACAAGGAGGATGACGGTGCGCAGACAACATCAGGAGGCATGGTGGAAGACGGCACGGCTCCGGTGGACAATGTGGTCCTGGCCATTGTCAAACCCAACTTCTCTGTGCCTGTCGAGGGCAAGATCCAGACCGGCTATTCCATGGACAGGCTTGTTTTCTCTCCAACGTTCAATGAATGGCGTACCCACAGCGGTGTAGACATAGCGGCGCCCCGCGGCGAAGTGGTCCGTGCCATAGGAAATGGAGTAATCCATGAGATAAAGAATGATCCCAGGTACGGATTCACCATCGTTATCGACCATAAGAACGGCTACAAATCCCTGTATGCCAATCTTGCCAGTGACAGCACAATGACGGTCGGCAAAGAAGTCAAAATGGGAGATGCCATAGGGGCCGTAGGAGCTACCGCGATCTTCGAAAGCGCGGAACCCACCCACCTGCATTTTGAACTGTACAAGGAGGACAAGCTGGTAGACCCGGAAACCTATATCGATTTCCCCAAATAGGTATTGCGCCTATAGAACTTCCTCTGGTTTGAAAGGCCCGTCACAAAAAAGTGGCGGGCCTTTCACCTTCACGGGCTGGGACGACGCATTAATTGAGCTTTGGGTATTGCGTCCGGACCTGTCATTTGCGTATTTATGATTCTTTAATTTAGACAACGCCTTAATTTGATCTTCAGGTGGACTATTTATTTACTACGTTGATCGGATTACCCTCCAGGAATTGTTTCAGGTTATTGACAGAAATGTCCATGATGCGCTGCCGGCACTCTTTCGAAGCCCAGCTTATATGGGGAGTAATAATGCAGTTCTTTGCCTTCAGAAGCGGATTGTCTCCACGTATTGGCTCAATACTTACTACATCTAATCCCGCTGCATAGACTTTACCCGTATTAAGCGCCTCTGCGAGATCTTCTTCTGCGATCAGCTGGCCGCGGCTGTTGTTCAGGATGATAACGCCGTCTTTCATTTTAGCGATGGTGTTTTTATTAATAATTCCCCTGGTATCCGGGAACAAGGGGCAATGAAGGGCAATGACGTCCGATTCTGCCAGGATTTCATCGAATTCAGCGTATCTGCATGAATCACTCTCAAGCTCAGGATTTTTGATTTTATCATATGCAAGCACTTTCATTCCCAACGCTTGAGCAATTCTTCCCGTTGTTTGCCCTATACGGCCGAAACCGATGATACCCATTGTTTTCCCTGCAAGTTCAATCAGCGGATAATCCCAGAAGCAAAAATCTACATTGCTTTCCCAGCGCCCGGAATGGACTGCGTCATTATGATGCCCTACATGATGGCAGATTTCCAACAGCAGTGCTATTGCGAACTGTCCTACGGCATTTGTTCCATATGCAGGCACGTTGCAGACAGGAATCCCTTTCTCCCTGGCCGCCTGGCAATCGACTACGTCGTAGCCTGTGGCAAGTACTCCAATGTATTTTATGTTTTTGCATTCATCAAGTGTTGATCGTGTAATAGGTGTCTTGTTTGTTATTACGATTTCTGCATTACCTATTCGAGATGTGATCAAATCTCTTGGTGTACGCGGATACACTGTCAGTTCGCCAAACTCTTCGAACCCTTTCCACGAAAGATCACCCGGATTTTCGGTATATCCATCGAGAATAACGATTTTTCTCATAAATACGCCCTCCTGTTCCATTCTTCTTAAATTATCCTGCTCGAAAATAATAATAATACAATAAACCCGCAATTCAGCATTCCTTATTCTATTGGATCGGCTCCGGTTGTATTGCGGGACTCAGGAGGTCAGGCATATTGCAAACAACAGAATGAAGATCAATGTGAATATTACATGATTGTGCTTATTGATTAGCAAAGATCGCCTCCCTTAAATACAATATATCACATAGATATGTAAATAATTAATAGTGAACAGTTGTACCTTATCATGGAGCACAGCATCGCGTTGTGTCATGCTGCATAAAACAAGGACAACACAATGTTTACATTTCGCGGTATAGCGTACTTGCCTTGCACATATAGATAGTATCGGGACATTTAAGCCGTGGTATCGGCGCGTGCGGGAGGCAGGCGCATGAGACATTACATAGAGGAACGCGCCTTGGAGCTTGGAAGCTTCATCATTGAAAACAGGACTACGGTCCGAGCGGCTGCACAGAATTTCGGAATCAGCAAAAGCACGGTGCACAAGGATGTAACTGAAAGGCTTGCAAAGCTTGACCC
>JAAXZX010000030.1 GCA_012719645.1 Clostridiaceae bacterium | reverse complement strand
TGGGAGCATGACTGTCTGGCCTGCCAGGAGCATGGGTGACCATAGAGAGGTTTGCATGACTAATTTCTACATGTTGAATTGCATGATTAAATTCAACGCTTTACAGCTTATAATGCTGAATTTACTTATGCAATTCAAGGGATACTGTGAAATACAGGCAATGGGCAATAAGGGGTTGAAATTGCATTATGTCCGTGCTATACTAATAGGGCACCAATTGGGTGCGTATATTTGACATCGCGGAGTGGAGCAGTCAGGTAGCTCGTCGGGCTCATAACCCGAAGGTCGTGTGGTTCAAATCCCGCCTCCGCAACCAATCAAAAACCGCCTGTTTTCAGAACAGGCGGTTTTGCTGTTTATATGATTCATAATACTCAGGATTCTGTGCGGACGTCCACCGCAAGCTGGTGTGCCCGCATCCCCTCGGTCTTGGCCAGTTCACTGATATGATGCGCATTTTTCACCAGTGCTTCCCGGGTGTAATTAATAATGCTGTACCCTCTCATAAAATCCAGCACCGACAGCCCGGAGGAAAACCTCGCAGTCCCGCAGGTGGGAAGCACATGGTTTGTTCCGCAGAAGTAATCCCCTACAGGTTCCGGGCTGAACGCGCCAACAAAGATGGCGCCGGCATTCCTTATCCTATCAACCACATGCTCCGGCTCGCTTACCAGGACCTCAACATGCTCAGGGGCTATCATGTTGACCGCTTCGATTGCGGTATCAAGCGAATCGACGACAAAGATATCCCCGTAGTTTTTCAGCGCTTTTTCGGTATTTCCCAGCGAATACTTTTCCATAAGGAAAACAAGTTCTCTTTTTATGGATTCGGCCTGATCAAAGGACAGGCAGAACGCCGTGCAGGCCTCATACCCTGTCCCGTGCTCCGCCTGGGATAGCAGGTCCGCGGCAACATACCTCGGATTTGCTTTTTCATCGGCTATTATGGCAATCTCAGAAGGGCCCGCTATGGAGTCTATTCTGACAGAACCGAACAAAAGCTTTTTGGCCGTTTGAGTATAAATATTTCCCGGCCCTACAACCGCATCCACCTTTTTGACCGAATCGGTGCCAAAGGCCACTGCCGCTATCCCCTGCGCCCCGGATATCTTGTATACATTCCTTACATTGAGACAGTCCGCCACAAACAGTATGTAATCATTTATTCTTCCGTCTTTGCCGGGCTTGGTAATGATATATATCTCGGGCACTCCCGCAACAATGGCAGGGACCAGGTTCATATACAGCGTTGAAAACAGCGGAGCCATATTCCCGGGTACGGTAACGGCAATTCTGCTTAGCGGAACATATTTCCGTTCCAATACTACTCCATCATCATCGGACAAACTGAACCCCGACGGGATCTGCTCCCTGTGGAACCTGAAAAGGTTCCTGCAGGCCTTTCTGACTGCTTCCACGAACTCCGGCGGCATGTTCCTTTTGGCCTCTTCAAATTCTTCCTCGGTAGCCATCAGTCCAATTTCATCGATATCTACCCCGTCATACTTTTTCATATATTCACGGAGCGCCTTGTCGCCGTTTTCCCTGACATCATCAATTATGCGGGAAACAGTGCCGACAACCTCCGGGGGCATTCCCTGCCGCCTGGACAGGATGTTCTGGAACCGTGGATTATTGAATTCGTATTTGCTTATCCCTATCATAATGACTCCTTTCTTACCCGGGAAGATATATCCTGTACCTTCCTGCCAGCATGAGCAGGCTGAAGAAATACAGGCAGTTGTCATAATACCTTCTGTCGCCCTTCCGCAAGGGAAGTTCCCAGAAATGCCTTACCCAGTCCATGCGGTATTTGCCCTTCGCGGCAAGGGAGCCCGCGGCATTGGTGGCTATAATGGCATAGGGGTGCAGGGCGGGTTTGTCCAGGGCTTCTCCGTTTATCCAGTAAGACTTGTACTCCCCGAGCTTTGTGTTCTCGCTGAACCATGCCTGGAGCCTGTCCACAATTTCGCCCAGGCTCTCGTCCCTGTTGAACCATGCCGCATCCAGACCTATGTTCATGACCACCCTGTAGGAATCCGAGTAGAATTGCGCCCTCTCGGGATTGGCAATGGGAGAACCGTCAAATTCGCCCCTTTCGGGCGCCATCCCCGTTTCCTTGTGGCAAGCAAGGTGCAGGTATCTTCGGCTTGCTTCCGCGGCTTTTTTCCAGAACTCCCGGTCCTCCGGATCAGCTAACAGGGCAAACAGTTCGTAAAAATGGGGCAGATGGTACGAGGCATCGGTGTCGTCCCTCTCAGGGATGAATTTGATAAGGTAATTGGCACGGTTCCACATGGTCATACCGCCGGGCACCATCTCATCCTGATGAATGCAATGACGGAGGATATCCCTTGCCTGGACACTGTAATCAAATGGCGGATCCCCGTCGCCCCACCTGGCGCTGGCGAAAAAGAGGGCCATGGCATAATACTCCTCGCCATCCGGAGCGGGTCCCCAGGCGTTTTTCACACCTTCCGGCGAAACCGACCAGGCAAAGTATCCCTTGTGCTTTCCCTCGTTAAGGTACATAAAGGTCTTAGAAAAAAGCCATAAGCGGTCGAAGATATCCTTCCTGTCCATCTGGACAGCCATCATCATGCCATAGCTCATGCCCTCGGTGCGGGCATCGAGATTGCCCGTATCAAGCATATACCCCATATCGTCGCCCATTTCAAAATAGATGCGCTCCACCGGGTCAAAGAACATGGTGTTGAAAGTATCGTTGATCTTCCTTTCGATCTGCTCCTCGGGGATGCCCAGTTCGGCAAACAGGTTAGGGTACTCGTTGGTATAAAACGCGCCTTTTCTCATAAGACGGATCTCCTTTATGATATTTATTGGGTGGGTGTATGACCCTATCAAGGAGACGTATATGATTTTTCTACCAACCGTTGCAGATGTTTAAGCACATTTCTATCTTTTAGGGACCAAAAGCAAACAGGAAACGATTCCGGTTGATTTATGAACCACAATTATCCTGTCGCGTCTAATAGGATGAAACAACCAAAAACACCGGAGGTGCATTACATGAAAAAAACCATACTTTCGCTTATAATAGCGCTTGCCATGCTGATATCAATGCCCTTAGCGGCTTTCGCGAAGAGCGATGATCCCATTCTCATAATGCCGGTAAAAGCGGGTCACTGGTCACAGATCTACGTGGACTATCTGGCAGGAAAATGGGATATCAGTTCGGTCTTCAAGGATAAGGACCTTGACTCATACATTACCGTTGAGGATTTCACGAAGCTCGTACAAATTGCAATTGATGAAACATATGACGGGGCGCCGGATTCCAACGCAAGAGAGGCTGTTGTATACGAATCCGCGCGGATATGGGCCTGGAAGACCGGCAATAGCCTGGATGATATATTTATCATCCAAATTGCGCCCTATGTTGATACAGACCAAATGGACAGCAAGTATGCCCATGGCGTCTATGTAGCTTACCTGCAGGAGATCGCCCGCGGCAGGGGCAATGGCATCTTTGACCCCAAGGCCCGGACCACCTATGGCGAGCTGGCCACACTGGTAAGCCGGACCATCATGGCAATTGAACAGACAACGGCATCTGCTCCCCAGCCCATAATGGCGGGAAGGTACGAAACGAGGGCCAATTATGAGATAAAAGAGGACAAGGTGGTATTCGACTTCGAGCTGTTCAGCCATTATACCCGGCCCACGGAATTGACCTTCTCATCGGGCCAGCAGTTTGAGATCACCATCACCGACGAAGATGGAAACGAAGTATACAGGTATTCCGACGGCAAGTTCTTCACGTTGGCTCTTATTACCAGAACCATAAACCCGGGGGAATCCCTGAAATGGCAGGATGAATGGGATATGACAAACAAGGACGGCGAAAAGGTCGGACCCGGAAAGTATAAGGCAGTCATAACAATCCTGGCAATCCAGGAACCCGACTACGGGGATAAGCTTGACGAAAGCCAGTTTACCACGGAAATCGAACTCTCTTTGCCGAGTCTGTAAGATCCGAATTATTAAGCCATTACCCTATAGACCCTCTAACGGGAAACGCCCGGCCAGTCAGCCGGGCGTTTCCCTTCACTGTAACATTGCTTAGAACGCTTTATACATATCCTTCTTGGCGCCGCAAACCGGGCAGTTGTCCGGCGCATTATTAAGGATTGTATGACCGCATACGGGACAGACGTATACCTTCTCGAATTCCATGTCCTTTCCTGCCTTTGCCGCATCCTGCGCCTGCTTGAACAGGTCCGCATGGATCTTTTCGGCTTCCAGCGCGAAATGGAATGAGCGCTTTGCGCCTGCCTCGTTCTGGAATTCGGCGGCATTCAGATAAACCGGATACATCTGTTCAACCTCGTGGAGTTCGCCATTAATTGCACCCTGCAGGTTATCCACGGTCTTGCAGGGACCAAAAACAGCGCCCGCGGTTACTGTCGCGTCGGCGATTCCGCCTCCGATTTCCTTGAAATGGTTGCCGGCGTGAACCTGTTCGGCATAGGCTATCGCCTCAAACAGCCTGCCAATGTTCGAAAAACCTTCTTTTTCGGCCATTTTTCCCCAGATGAGGTAGCGCATGTGGGCCATGCTCTCTCCACCATAGGCCGAGCGCAGAAAATCAGCAGTCATAGCGTTTTTTACAGACATTCTCTATACCTCCTTGAAATTCTATATACCATTGTTGCCTCAATAAGAGATTGCCGCGTTCCATTGCGTTCCGTCCGCAATGACATCTTTAAAAATCAGCCTTCCAAAGCCCGTGCAGATTGCAGTATTCATAGACGGTTCCGGATTCAGCCCCGCCAAACTCGGCAACCGGCTCTTCCCCGGGCTTAAGGTACCTGAATTCCAGCCTGTCGCCGGCAGCAAGCGCGATCCATTGGATGTAGTGCTCCGGCATCATTGGATGGAGCGTGGAGCCGACGGCTACCCTGATCTTTCCATCCTCCTTTGTGACATAGGGAACATGCTTCTCTTTGGAAGCATCCACAGTGTTGGGAACGAGCCTGGTCATTTCCTGGCCGCAGCATACCAGGGCGCCGCCGCCTTTATTGACAAGAGCTACAATGTTCCCGCATTCTCCACAGCGATAGAATTCAACCTCAGACATAATTAACCTCCCCTTTTTTCCTGACCTCCCCGGGTCAAATTTATTGCCAAAACCGCTCCGGTCCTTATTCAAACACAGCTGTTGCCTGGCTGGGCCCGGCGCGGAGCAGTACGCTTTCTGTCATTCGGAACATGTGGCACAGCCCGGCCTGTTCCGGATATGCGGCTTCTGCTGGTCGGTTATCCCTTGATCCCGAGTTCAGCAAGCATCTCGCGGACCTCTTCCTCTCCTTCCGCAAAATGCCTGGCCTCTTCCGGGTCGAGCGCCCTGAGCAGCGCCATCAGTTCTCCCACATGGGCTTTCTCCTCATCACGGATATCCGCGATAACCTTTTTTGCAATCTCATTGTCGGTAGCCTGGACGTGGGCATCGTAGATATAGATGGCTTCAAGCTCTCCGGCAATGTCAAGCCTTATTGCCTGGATGAGCTCCTCCTTTGTCATTTTTCTTTCAACATTTGCCT
Source organism: Clostridiaceae bacterium (assembly GCA_012719645.1). GTDB lineage: Bacteria > Bacillota > Clostridia > DSM-8532 > DSM-8532 > Thermoclostridium_A. The sequence goes on along the minus strand of JAAXZX010000030.1, from coordinate 13,336 downwards.
GGAACGGGTGTCCAAAAACTGCCATGGTTTCACCTCCAAATAATGAATGATAGGATCAGTCTGTATTATCATGCCTGATACCCGATGCCGGCCGAGGTTTCATCTCAAACCTGTCCGGCATTTAGTATGGCATATGAAACCATGCGTTAAACCCCGATTTTCGGTCAGCTGTCGGCCGGGTTGCATTCGATACAGCCTTCGGTGAACTCGGGTGAACAGCAGCTTTGGTCGCAGTCGGGAATCAAATTTACCGCAGCTTCATTATTATGGTTTTTTTCCTGGACATGCATTCTCTTCTTTTCTATCATAGCACAAACACCTCGTTTCGTGTATTCTTTTCGGGTTAAGTATAGTATAAACCAAAATTGTAATGATTACAATACATATTTAAAATTATTTTCATAACTTTTATGACCTGGTAAACATAACCCGCTTCCAATGCGCAATCACAGGATTAACCGAATTGTGGTCGGAAAACCGTATTCGCTTCTTCGGGAAATAGATATTTTAAGCTGGTATTAGTTTTATACCCGTTATGGTAAAATTAAGAGGCCGGCGGATTATTGCAGCCGGCGATTACAGATACGGATGAAGAGGGTGCGTATGAACATCGGGTTCTTTGATTCCGGTATCGGAGGGTTAACGGTGCTCCGCGAAGCCCTGGCCCTTTTGCCGAATGAGAATTACCTCTACTATGCCGATACCGATAATACGCCATATGGCACAAAAACCAAAGAGGAAGTAAAGGGCCTTGCCTTCAGGGCTGTAGAGTTCCTGATGTCCCATAGTATGAAAGCGCTGGTCATCGCGTGCAATGCCGCTACCAGCGCGTCCGTGGAAGACCTGCGCAGAAAATATGATATTCCCATCATAGGAATGGAACCAGCGGTTAAACCCGCCGTGGCAAAAAGCCTGAACGGAGGCAAACGAGTCCTTGTCCTGTCTACCGCCCTGACCCTGAGGGAAGTTAAGTTCCAGGACCTGGTAGCAAGGGTGGATACCGAACATATAGTGGATATGCTCCCCGCACCGAAACTGGTGGAACTTGCGGAAAGATTTGTTTTCGACGGGCCCGAGGTTGAGGACTATCTGAGGGAGCTTCTCCCCTGGGACAGGATAAACTGCTATGGAACCATTGTCCTGGGATGCACCCATTTTCCGTTTTTCCGCCAGGTATTGTCCCGGATGCTGCCCGACAGTATAGATATCATCGACGGAAACCGGGGTACCGTCAACCATCTTTATGATGTCCTGAAGTCGAAAAACCTGCTGAACAATGCATCAGAGAAAGGCCGCATCCTTTTCTTCAGGTCCGGGGCGCCCATAGAGGATCCCGCGGTACTGGAAAAGTATAACCGGCTGCTCAGGCCATAACGCTCCTGAATTACACCCCGGGGCAGGCATTTACAATGCATTGACGCACTCCTTGAACCGGTTGCCGCGTATCTCGAAGCTCTCGTACTGGTCCCAGGAAGCGCAGGCCGGGCTCAGGAGCACGATGTCGCCGGGGCTTGAGGAATCGTAGGCTCTTGTCACCGCGTCATCGAGGGTGTCCACAACCGCGCATGGAATGCCCTGCTCCGACGCGAATTGCCCTATCCGCTCTTTTGTTTCGCCAAAAGCCACGATGAGCTTAACCCATCCAAGGTATTCCTTGAGCCCGTCAAAGCTGTGGCCCCTGTCCAGGCCGCCCAACAGGAGTATGGTGGGCCTGTCGAATGAGGAGAGGGCTATCTGGGTTGACTTGACATTGGTTGACTTGGAATCGTTGTAGAAATCCACCTGGTTGATGGTCCTCACATATTCCAGCCGGTGTTCCACACCGCCGAAGTTCATAAGCACATCCACAATGGGTTCATTCCCCACACCCAGTTCCTTGACGGCGGCGATGGCTGCCATCGCATTTTCATAGTTATGCCTTCCCTTGATCTTAACATCTTTCAGGGGCATGATCTTTTCGCTGCCGTAATAGATAGACTGGTCTATGATGCAGCATCCGGGCTCGTTCATAAGGCCCGATGAGAAATACCTTTTTATCGATTTGATGTCGCTGGCAAGATCCAGGACTTCACCGTCATTTAGGTTGAGCACGGCAATATCCTTATCGGTGTGGTGGTTGAAAATCCGCTTCTTCACGGCCTTGTACGCTTCATATGAGCCATGGAAATCGATATGGGCCTCGGACAGGTTGGTCATAACCGAAATATGGGTCTTGAACTCGATCACGTTGCAAAGCTGGTGGTCAGACACTTCCATTACGGCAATATCCCCATCCTTCAGCCGGGAAACGAAGGAACAGACGGGAAAGCCGATGTTGCCCATCAGATATGCGGGTTTTGAAGCCTTTCTAAGCATCTCGTATATCAGGGTGGTCGTGGTAGTCTTGCCGTTTGTGCCGGTAACCCCTATAATTGTTACGCCATCGGGAAAATAGCGGAAGGCAAGCTCCATTTCATTTATAACAGGAACATTGAGCTTTATCGCTTTTTCCACATAGGGATGATTATTGGGTATTCCCGGGTTTTTGACCATCATATCGAAGGGCCTGTCAAGAAGGTCCTCGGGATGGCTTCCGAGTATTACTTCCACCCCAAGCGCTTCAAGCTCTTTTACCTGGTCGGCGTTCTGTCCTGTTTTTGCATCGTTTATGACAACGCTGAAGCCCTTCTTCGCCAGGAGCTTCGCGGCCTCATAGCCGCTCCTGGCCATACCCAGCACGAGGGCCCTTCGGTTTTCGCCCATAAACATCCACGCTCCTTCCCTGCTCCTGTATATTATACACCAGACGACATATTTGGTTACATGTCCCGCTGCCATATCTTTCACAATAAAAAGTAAAAAATAAAGACCTCCGGAATCCGGGGGCCTTACAGCGGCAAGTGCAAGGGGCTACATCGTCGGCGGATTGGGAGCGATAAGGGCTGCGAAATCCACATCATGGTCATGGAGAACGGGGCCGTTCACAGTGGTTTCACCTTCCACGAAATGAATATGCACCCGCTCCTCAGGGGGCGCGTGGGGGTTTACCGTCACTCCCGGTCCGGTTTCAAGTATTACCTGGTGAAAGTGCCCGATATTAAAGGTGGTATTCACCCTCAATCTGTGTATATGGTTCTTGCCTGCGGGTATCGCTTCGCCGGTCACCCCGGCAAACCTGTGGTTGTGCCTTAAATCACCCTGGAGCGCAAGCTCGGTTGAAGCCAGGAACTCATGGGTATGGGTCTGTGCCGGGGGTTTGGGTTTGGGCTTTTGTTCGCATTCCGCCGGCCATACGCGATAACAGTTTCGCTTGCAGAGATCCCGGGCGGTATTATAATCCATGGACAAGCCTCCTATTCTTCCATCTGTCATTGCATGCTATGCCTGTCCCTGCAATATGGTTCCTGCGGGCATCCTGCGGCCTGTTTAACGACAGCAGTACTTTGAAAATATCCTGACACCAGGATGGAGGAGTAAATCTGCACCGGTCAGATGCGGGAACTGTGGATAAATCGACCCCTGCGGGTTTTGCATGAACCGGTATAATATAAAGCCGCCTTTGCAGGCGGCTTTTTAATTATTCTTCAACAGTTTCCCCATGGTCAGCCTTCCGGATATACGCCCTTTTTATCTTGCCGCTGATGGTCTTGGGCAATTCATCCACGAAATCTATAATCCGCGGGTATTTATAGGGCGCGGTAACGTTCTTAACATAATCCTGGATTTCCTTTTTAAGCTCTTCGGATGGCTTGTATCCCCTGGCCAGCACGACTGTCGCCTTGACCACGGTGCCGCGGATCGGGTCCGGCGCGCCTGTAACGGCGCATTCCAGTACCGCCGGATGTTCAATCAGCGCGCTTTCCACCTCGAACGGGCTTATGCGGTAGCCCGATGCCTTGATGACATCGTCGTTGCGCCCCACAAACCATAAAAGCCCATATTCGTCCCTGTATACAACGTCACCGGTGTGGTAGGTGTTGTCATGCCAGACCTTCCGTGTGGCTTCCTCATCCCTATAGTACCCGCGAAACAGACCCACGGGTTTGTTGGTGTCCACATCCCTTATGACCAGTTCGCCTTCCACTCCTGCAGGGACAGGGTTCCCCTCCTCGTCTACAATATCAATATTGTATGCAGGGTTGGGCATGCCCATGGAACCGGGATGGATATCCAGCCACTCCCAGTTTGCCACGAGAACGGTGGTTTCCGACTGGCCAAAACCGTTATATATCTTGAGCCCGGTTATCTTCTCCCATGTATTGAAAACCTGGGGGTTTAGTGGCTCGCCTGCCGTTGAGCAGTGCACCAGCGAGGAGAGGTCATACTTTTCGAGGTCATGATGGATCAGGAAACGGTATATGGTGGGAGGCGCGCAGAAGGTGGACAATTTGTATTTCTCCATGACCTCCAGCAGCCTTTCGGGAACGAACTTGTCCATGTCATATACGAACTGTACGGCGCCGCATATCCATTGCCCGTAGATCTTACCCCAGCCGAACTTGGCCCAGCCCGAATCCGACACTGTAAGGTGGAGCCCGTAATCAACAACCCTCTGCCAGTACTTCGCCGTTACGATATGGCCCAGCGGATAGGTATAGTCATGGCATGCCATCTTCGGCATACTGGTTGTGCCCGAGGTAAAGTAGATGATCATAAGGTCATCGTTTTTCGGGGCCTCATCCCCTTCCGGCCTTGGAAACTCTTCCGAAAAGCTCCTGATATCCTCATCATAGCAAAGCCAGCCGTTTCGCTTGCCGCCTACCATAACGAGCTTTTCTACGGAAGGGCTCTTGTCCAGGGCTTGCTCCACACTGTCGATCACGCCGTCGGAAGGATACGCGACAATCATCTTTGCGCCCGCGGCATTTGCACGGTATACGATATCCTTTTCCTTGAGCTGATGGGTGCAGGGGATATAGACAGCGCCGATCCTGCAAAGGGCGAACGCAAAGAAATAGAATTCGTAGCGGCGCCTTAAAATGAGCATTACACGGTCGCCTTTTTTAATTCCAAGGGATTTAAGGTAATTTGCGGTTTTTGAGGACCACCTTCTAAGGTCGAGAAAGGTAAAGGTTTTCTCATCTCCGTGGTCGTCGCACCATACCAGCGCCTTCCGCTCCGGTTCCAGGCGCGCGTATTCGTCGATTATATCGTAAGCGAAGTTGAAAGAGTCCGGAACCTTGATTTTAAGCCCACGGCAGAAATCATCATAGCTGTCGAAGTTTTCTTTCTCCAGGTAGCGATAAGCAAGATTCATGATATTTCTCCTTCTTTGGCTGTGTGTAGTTTCTATAGCAGGATGACCGTCAGGTATCTGGCGGTTTTGCCGTCCATCGACACCATCTTGTGAGGCTTTATCGGGTTAAAATACAGGGAATCCCCAGGCTCCAGGATGTACTCTTCGTTTCCGATGATAACCTTCATACGTCCCTCAAGGCAGTAGTTGAACTCCTGGCCCTTGTGGGAAACCAGCTCGGGATTCTGCTCCGGCCTGAGCGTTACCAGGAGGGGTTCTATCTTGCGCCCGGCGTACTTGTAGGCCAGGCTCTCAAACTCATACTGGTCGTAACGTTCAACGCTGAGGCCCTCACCCTTCTTCACCAGGCATACATCCCGCAGCTTGGGCGAGATCCCGGTGAGTATCTCTGTCATATCCACCTTGTAGAATTCGGATATCTCGTGGAGAAGGCTGACGGGTATATCGTCCTCGCCGCTCTCATAACGCTTGTAGGCCTCGGGGGTCACATTGACGACCTTCGCGACCTCCTCGGGTGTTAGCCCGGCAAGCAGCCTTAAGCCCTTTATCCTGGCTGCAATATCCCTGATCATCGTTTCGTTCATATCCCAAACCCGTCCTTTTGCTTGAGGTTTTACACAATAAGGATTATAGCATATATAAGCCCGGTGAACAGAGGTTTATAAAGTATTATACATACTTTTTTATACAAATCCCCTGCCGGAAGCATATGGCAGGGGATTGCTGCAAGCGTTAATGATATTTAAGGATGTAAAGCCCTGAAATCCTGGGCATCATGCCAGGCGTCACGGCAAGCGGTATTCCTCTTTCCGCCCGGACCTACCTGTTGGCCATGGTATAGATCTTATAGACATCATCACGGTCCAAAACCCTGAAGTTGCCGATGGTGCGTTTTCCGAAGAACACACAGCGGTCGGAAAGCTCGCCTATAACGCTTTCAGGCTGAACCCCTATACCCAGTTCGGTAAAGCATGTGGGAGCCCCGATCGAGGCAAAGAAGGCTACCGTCCTGTCGATGGCGGCCATGCCGATCTCCTCGGCGCTTCCTTCGGTTATCCCCCATACCATCCGTCCATATTGGGCAAATCTCTCAGGATTTTTTGGGAAGCAGTATTTCGCCCACGAACCCCACATGGTGGAGAGGCTCGCGCCGTGGGCAACATCAAACATGGCGCTCAGCTCATGGCCCAGTTGATGCGTGGCAAAATCCTGGACTCCGCCAAGGCCGGTGAGCCCATTGTGGGAAAGGCTTCCGCACCACATCATCTCGCTCATGGCATGATAGTCCGAGGGATTCTCAAGCGCGACGGGGCCGTTTTTTATCATCACCCTAAGGAGGCCTGCCGCTATTTCGTCGGTGAGTTCATTGCCCAGAACGCTTGTGAAAAAGCGATCCAGGGTATGCATCATGATATCCACTATACCGCACATAATCTGATACTTGGGCAGGGTGTAGGTGAGTTCGGGATTCAAAAGGGCAAACCTGGGACGATTGAGATCAGTGGTGAGTCCTCTTTTTGCCCTCGCCTCCTCGTTGGTTAACACTGCCGAGTTGCTCATTTCGCTCCCCGCCGCTGAAAGCGTCAGCACAACTCCCACCGGGAGGCTCTTCTCAAGGACAACCTCCCTGGCCCAGAACGACCAGATATCGATTCCCGGGTTGGCAGTGCCGTGGGCTATGGCCTTGGCAGTGTCGATCACGCTGCCGCCGCCTACCGCAAGAACAAAGTCCACCCCGTTCTCTATCGCCTGTCTGACACCTTCCCTTGCCAACGACACCACGGGATTGGGCTTTACGCCCCCCAGTGTTATATATGGGATTCCCTCATCATCCAACTGCCTGGTTATCTTGTCAAGGAGGCCGCTTTTTACAACGCTTCCGCCGCCATATACAACCATGACTTTGGTTCCGCCGCATGCTTTGATCTCCCTGGCGGCATTGAGTTCCGCGTCCTTCCCGAAGATCACTCTGGTAGGTGAAAAAAATGTAAAGGAATTCATAGAATCACCCTTTCTGTTGCATTGTCTGACCTTATAATACCATTAATAGTTCGTATTTAACAGGATATATCCTTATCAATTTGCCTGCGTCCCTGTAATAATTCTTATATTCATAATAACAACCTTGCCTGCATGCCGGAAACCCAGCCTTTTTATATACCGGCTGATATAAATGCGCAATTTTATGACAGTCATCCGATTATTATTCCTGTAGAATATAACAACATTATGTTATGTTCAGACGAATTTAGGGCAGGTTTTGGCTTATCGGAAGCGGACTTTGAATGTAGCCTTGCCAATCCGGACTCCTGCTGTGCAAAACAACCAAAACACGGTGTGGTTTTATTGAAGGTGACAATGTTGGATACACTGCGGTCAGCAAATTTGTGCTGTATTGTCATATTTTTTCCGGGTGGATGTGCTATGCTTAAATAGTACTGAAAAGCACACCGAGAATTGTACGGGTACGACGGTTTTATTGCACAGGCCTTATGACATTTGGCATGAGAGCTTTTTTTACGCCCAAATATGGATTGGAGGGATAACGCATGAAGCTTTTCGTATTGATACTCAACCGCACCGAAAAACTCAACGACCTTATGCTGACCTATGCACGGGAAGGGATCTGCGGCGCAACCATAATAGACAGCACGGGCATGGCCCGGGAACTGGCCGGCTCTGACCACTATGAGGAGGAGATCCCATTATTCGGCTATATACGCAAGTACCTGAACGGCAGCGAAAACAGGAAAAGCAAAACCATTCTGACCGTAATACGCAATGACCAGCAGGAGAAGATCATAAGCCTGACAAAGGAAGTAGTCGGTGATTTCTCAAGGCCGGATACAGGGATCATGTTCACTGTTCCACTGGATTTTGCAGAAGGAAAGGGGCTTTATAAATGAGCATCCTTTTTCATGTGGGATTGATGCTGCTGTGCGGGCTTCTTGCCGGAAGGCTTGCAAAGCTTGTTGGACTGCCCAATGTCACGGGTTATCTTGTAGCTGGTCTTGTCATAGGGCCTTACGTCCTTGGGATATTAAACAATGAAACCACGAACGAAATCAACGTTATATCCGAAATGGCACTTGGGTTTATAGCCCTGTCCATAGGCGCCGAATTTGAGCTTTCATATTTCAGGGAGGTTGGAAAGGCCTCTGTCATAATCGCAATACTGGAAGGCCTGTTTGCCATAGTCTTTGTTGCAGCGGCACTCCTTGTCCTTGGCTTTGATCCTTCATTGTCCGTTATTTTAGGCGCCATTGCCTCGGCTACAGCCCCTGCAGCCACCATCATGGTGATCCGCCAATACAGGGCCCATGGTCCGGTAACAAAAACCCTCCTGAACGTGGTTGCCCTGGACGATGCGGTAGCTCTGATCGCCTTTGGTTTCGCCGTGGCAGTTGCCAAATCGCTCAACGGGAACAGCGACAACGTTCTGATGACCATACTGGACCCGTTTATAACCCTTATCCTTTCCCTCGTAATCGGCGCCGTGTCCGCGGTTCTTCTGCTCATACCGCTTCGCTTCTTCAAGAAGGAATCCAACCGGTTATGCGCAGTAGTGGGATTCGTGTTTATCACCCTGGCCATTGCCGATTATGCCGGGGCATCGTCACTTCTGGCATGCATGGCTATGGGAGCGGTTTTTGTAAACATATCGCACGAAGCTTCCGCTGTGTTTAAGATTACCGACAATGTGACTCCGCCCATTTTCATGCTCTTTTTCGTATTATCCGGCGCCCGCCTCGACATAACGCTCATTCCTGCCATAGGGATATTAGGAACGGTGTATGTCATCATGCGCGTTATAGGGAAGTTCTTCGGCGCCTGGCTTGGCGCCGTTATCTGCAAGACGCCCGAAGCGGTTAGAAAATACCTGGGCTGGACCCTCGTTCCCCAGGCAGGCGTTGCCATCGGCCTTACCCTTGTGGCTGACCAGGTAGTCCCGGAATACGCAGGCAGAATCCGCGCGGTCATCCTTTGCGCAACCCTGATTTACGAACTGACAGGTCCCGTAATATCAAAACTGGCACTTAAAAAGGCAGGAGAAATACAGGAAGGATAGGCTGTTTTCCCGGGACCATGACTTCCGACAATAATTTATATGGTATAATGTTTATGGGCATTCCTGTCGCTTTATCCCGAAACTTCAGGAGTTGTTCACAGTCTGTGCATCAATGAAATCTGCGGGAGGATATCCGGATCATGAAGATAAAGTTTCTTGGCGCAACCACGTCGGTAACAGGTTCCTGCCACCTGATCACCACCCAGGGTCACAAATTCCTGCTGGATTGCGGCATGTTCCAGGGAAGCGATGAAATGGACCGGCTCAACTATGAGGAGTTTGATTTTAACCCCGAAGAGATTGAGTTCGTCCTGCTGAGCCACGCCCATATTGACCATTCGGGCAGGCTTCCCCTGCTCGTGAAGCGGGGGTTCAAGGGCAGGATATACTGCACCGATGCCACAGCCGATCTGCTGAACATAATGCTCAGGGACAGCGCCTTCATCCAGGAAAGGGAGGTAGAATGGAAAAACAGGAAGAACCAGCGCGCAGGAAGGCCGCTTGTGGAGCCGCTTTATACCATGGCGGACACCGAGGCCGCACTGAGCCTTGTAACCCCTGTCCTCTACGATCAGCTTATCGAACTCAACGGCAATATAAAGGTTGTGTTCAATGACGCGGGGCATATTCTGGGCTCGGCCATCATTGAAGTATTCATCACCGAGGAGGACGGTGTTTCCAAGCTGGTCTATTCAGGGGACCTGGGCTCCAGGAACCGTCCCATCCTGCGGGATCCGAAAATAATTAAGAAAGCAGACTATGTCATCATGGAAAGCACCTATGGGAACCGGATCCACGAAAGGAACTCCGACAGCATAGAAAAGCTCGTTGATATAGTCCTGAAGACCATACGCAGGGGCGGCAATGTCATAATACCCTCTTTCGCCGTTGGCAGGACACAGGAACTGATCTATCAATTCAACCGCTTTTATGAGGAACACTCGGAAATACAAAGGGAACTGCGCGATGTAATGGTTTACATAGACAGCCCCATGGCCACGTCGGCTACCGAGGTGTTCCGGAGAAACGCGCAGGTCTTTGACGAGGAAACAAAGGAATATATCCTGAGGGGAGACCATCCGCTGGACTTCAGGAACCTCAGGTTTACAAGGACGGTGGAGGAGTCGGTGGCGCTTAACACCGATCCGCAGCCCAAGATCATCATCTCGTCCAGCGGGATGTGCGAGGCTGGAAGGATAAAGCACCACCTGAAGCACAACCTCTGGAATCCCAGGTCAAGTATTGTCTTCGTAGGGTACCAGGCAGTGGGAACCCTTGGCCGGTCCATTGTCGACGGCGCTGAAGCGGTGACCATCTTCGGCGAGAAGATCCATGTAGAGGCAGAAATATACAACCTGGAAGGTTTTTCGGGCCATGCCGACAGGGACGGCCTGCTGGAATGGATTTCGGGGTTCCGGAACAAGCCGGCAAAGGTTTTCCTGGTCCATGGCGAGGAGGAGGCCAAGGAGGCTTTTGCGAAAACAGTCAAGGAAGCCCTTGGCTATGATTGCACGGTAGTAAGCGGAAATATCGAATACACGCTTGCAAAGGATACCGTGATCTCTGTTGAGGAGGCCATGGTTGAGAGGATTTCTCCGGAAGCCCTGAGGCAGATCAAGAGCAGGATTTCGTCCGTTCATGACGACCTGGAGAGAATACTGTACCATACGCAACTTGCTGTGGGAAGCGGGCTGTCACCCCAGCAGATTATTGAGATCGCAAATATTGTGCTGGAACTGGAAAAGCAAACGCTTAAGCTTGGATCGGCGGTAACCCTGGAAGCCTGAAAGAGATTTCAGGGTTCAATACGTTTATTACGGGCAACAGATCAGCCTGCATGAAGCGGAACGATCCCGCATCGTTCCGTTTAATGCTTGTATAGCCGTTTTTATGGGAATCTCCGGAAATTGATCAATTATGATTATATTTTTGCATCCACAGGTCTTGTGGGTTAATGCGCAGGAAAGGGGCCAGCAGCTTTGTCGCTTCATCCGGGTAACATAAAGAATTCGATAAAAAGCTTTTTCGGCCAGGAAATAAGGCGGGAGGTTATAGCCATTACCTGGCCTGCATTCATAGAGTTGGTCCTGTCCACCCTGTTTGGCATGGTGGACATGATAATGGTCGGTCAGCTGAGTTCGGCGGCAATCACGGCTGTTGGACTTACAAACCAGCCGTTTATGCTCCTCCTTTCGGTATTTGCGGCCGTAAACGTCGGTACCACAACGCTGGTGGCCTGGAACATAGGCGCGGGCAAGGTATCAAGGGCATCCGATGTTACGCGCCAGATCATAGTGCTGAATGTTTTCCTTGGCCTCATAATGAGCATAGCGGGAATATTCCTGGCGCCTTACATCGCCATATTCATGGGCGCAAAGGAGGATACCATCCAGGATGCCACCATATACTTCCGGATCGTCGCGGGAGGTCTCCTCTTCCAGGCTTTATCCATGGGCGTCACTGCATCATTAAGGGGCGCCGGCCAGACCAGGATCCCCATGTACTACAATATCGGAAGTAACCTCCTGAATGTCTTCGGCAACTATGTGCTGATCTACGGAAAGCTGGGATTCCCCAAGTATGGAGTCGCGGGCGCTGCCATATCCACTTCTGTTTCCAGGCTTGTGGGCTGTATCGCGGCGCTTTATATCGTCTATTCCGGGAGAGCCAAAATACGTATTAACAGGATAGGAAGGTTCCGTTTCGACTATAAGGCGATCAAAACTGTTATGCGCATAGGCATTCCTTCCGCCCTGGAGCAGTTTATAATCCAAAGCGGGCTCATGATGTTTGCCCGGACTGTTTCAGGGCTTGGGACAATGCACTTTGCCGCCCACCAGATCGGCCTGAATATCTCCGGCCTGTCCTTCTCACCCAGCATGGCCTTCGGTGTGGCCTCCACCGCCCTTGTGGGACAGAGCCTGGGGGCCAACGACAGGGAGCGGGCAAAAAAGTGCGCCAATGAGGTCCACCATATGGCGATGGCTGTGGCGGTTTTCGTTGGATTGGGCTTCGTGCTGTTTTCGCACCCCATGGCAAGGCTGTACAACGATGAGGCTGACGTAGTTGCGCTTGCCGGCATGGTCCTCAAGATATTGGCGCTGGCATTGCCCGGCCAGTCCACACAGCTTTCCATCTCAGGAGCCCTGAGGGGCGCCGGGGATACCATGTATCCGCTCTATGCTTCTGCTTTCGGCATATGGGTCTTCCGGGTGATCGTGGCCTATGTGTTTGTGAACATATTCAACTGGGGACTTGTGGGCGCCTGGGTGGCCCTGGTACTGGACCAGACCGTCAGGGCTTTGATAGTCTATATCAGGTTCAGGACCGACAAATGGCTGGATGCCAAGGCCAGGCACTCCCGGAAGAATGAACTGATGGCCGATGTTTGAAGGCAGAAGTGTAAGATAAGAAGCTTAAGCATGAACATCTGACTCAAAGAATAGGCTTGAGCCAATTTTTTAAATTTAAAGGGGCAGGGATAACCCGCTGCCCCGATTTAATCATCGCTACCCCTATTCATCTGTTTTCACTATACGCGATAAAGACCTGCTTACTCTCAGAAACTCGATAATGCCTGTTATCATTATGGGAAACGCCAAAATGATAAAAACATATCCGATAACAGTTATAACAGGGGTGGCTACAAGCTTGATCATTCCGGTACCTGAAGCAACAAGACCAATGAAGGTCCTGAAGTAGGCAAGAAGCGTTCGCTTATTTGCCAGGATAGTTCTATCCAGCGCCAGGTAGTCGCGCAATATCATTTTATCATTGAATTCTGCATAAAATCGCATTTCTGATTTCTTCATCGGCGATACTCCAATTAATCATCAAATACAATTGCTACTTTTAAATCACCATACTTTCCGGTTGCGTATTCAAAAGCGGTTTCCCATTCCTCAATGGGGAAGGTTCTTGAGACCACGCCGTTTGTCTTGAGCTTGCCGTTGGCTATATTCTCTATGACAAATGGATAGCAATACGGGCTCAGGTGAGAACCTAAAACGTCCAGTTCCTTGCGGTCGCCG
>JAAXZX010000029.1 GCA_012719645.1 Clostridiaceae bacterium | reverse complement strand
TAATCAGTTTAATTGCTACATCAAGACCAACAAACATATATCCGTCCCCCCTATATTTTTTTCAAAGCTTCAATATCATTTCCCAGTATCGAAGCATATTTCGCAAAAAACGCATTCATTTCCTGCAGGCAATTATTCATTTCCTGCGGTGTCTGGTTAGCCATATACTTTTTTTGCAATCTGGAAATCAGAAGATTCAATGCCAGGCTCTTAGACTCGTATTTTGCTTGATTTGTGATCAGCTTCGCAAATTTTTCATCCAGTTCCACAACAGGTCCCTCCTCAAGATGTGCCATCACTCAGGCAACATACCGGTTTTTCCAAAGACAAATGTCCCATATGCTGGCCTTTGCCCCTGAATACCGGGTTAGACGCAAATTATCAGTGTCCCGTTTTATTTATCAACTTCCTGGATAGTTTAAACAGCAAAACATTAAGAAAGACGTATTATTGATCTTTATTCCGGTCAATGCCGACGGCGGTCACTTCGCCGTTCACGATTGCCAGTTCCCCTGTCGTAATGACCTCACCCTGGAAGTCGGCGTGTTTTGTCTGTTTCACCATCAGTCGTCCGCCCTCAAGGTAAAGGACATAATCGTAATACATCCGGTCGCTGAGTTCATAGATCCTTCCGGTAGAGTAATCACAGACTATGATGCGCTGATCGACGATACCCGAGCCAATGCTGACCGTCGAGCACAATTTGGGAATCCCGTCGCCGGTTAGGTCCGCAAGATAGACACTCCAGACAGGCATTCCGTTATAGAGCGTTTTCTCGCCGCCAGGGCCGACCGCCTTCACTTCATAAGGCGTCAGTTTAAAGACAGTACCCGGGTATTCAGGCAATTCCAGTTCAAGGGTTTTGTCCCCCGGCATTTGCCCGTCCAGGTAATAATCAATCCACTTGCGCGGCAGGCTGCTCCCGGGCTGAGGACCGGGATACACGACTTCCAGCGTGTTGCCGTAATGCTCCCCTCCGTCCTGGTCTTTTACAACTGCCCGGATGAAGCCAGTATAACCCGGCGGGAGAATATTTATTATATCGATGCGTAGCATGTGTAAATTGGTATTTTCTATTGGGAATGGCACTTCAACCGGTTTAGTCCCTGTTCCGGTTTCCTCAAAATAAAGGGTGATATCCGCCTCGCCTGGATAATCCACAACGGCCGAAATCACATGGTCAAGCAGATACCGGCCTTCTTCATCCCGCGGCAGGGGTTTTGCCGCCTTCGGGTCCGCCGGAACTCCCGGATAAAGCGTCAGTACGGGCGACGCCGCTTTATCCTGCTGCGCGCAGACATACCGGGCTCCTTCCTTCGCACGCAACGGCACCGATGCCGACTCGAACACTATGGTGTTCTTGTCCGGCGCCTTAAAGCGGGCGATTACTTCCCCGTTCTTAACACCGAAAGCAGCTTCTCCATGCGTGCTGTAAATCTTTGCATAGATCAGAAGTTCCCCGTTTTCAAAGGCATAGGTGCAGTCGGGCAGCATATAGCTGCTAACGAGGGCATTGTAAAGTTGGGCTGAACCGTCTTCGCAGAGCGTCACCGACATCATGCTCTCAAGCTTATCCCTGTCGGTGGCGTTCTCAAGAACATAATGCTTGTTAACCCTCACGGAAGTTTGGACCCCGGTATTGAATACCCTGTTAGCCGCCAGGCCTATGCTCAGCGCAGCAACCAGCGCAACTGCCATTATGATTGCAATTCTTGACGGCTTGCGAAAATTCAGCACATTTTTTATCCGTTCTTTCATGCCGCCCTCGCCAAAAGCCAGCGGACTGCCCCCAATAACACGGCGTTTTGCGGCCAGCGACAGGAGTGACATTGAATAGTCCTTTTTCACTCCAGAGCCCATTTCCTTCAACACGCGCTCGTCGCAGGACATTTCCATATCCGCGTTCATCAGAAGGAAGGCAATCCAGACAAGCGGATTGAACCAGTGCAGACATAGAATGAAATACGCCGCTATCTTGATAATATGGTCACATCGCCGGATATGGGTCTGCTCATGCAGGAGGATATAGCCTTTTTCATTTTTGGAAAGTCCTGGAGGAAGATATATTCCCGGCTTGAACACCCCCAGCACGAAAGGGGAATCAATGTAATTTGATTCATAGATATTATCCATGATGTGATATGCTTCTCTCATTTTCCGCCTGAGGGCCATGTAAGAAGCCACGCCGTAGATAGCCATAGCCGCAGCTCCTGTAAGCCAGACAAAAACGCCTGCCATAATCCATATCTGTAACGGATTCACGCTTGCAGCCGGTTCAGCAGCGGGAAGAAGGTCGCTCACAGCACTGTTCACAAAAGCTATGCCGCTGTTGATGCGTGGTACAGGCTGCATGGCGATATCCATAGGTATGGTCTGAGCCCTGAAAGGTATCAAGCTGAGAACACTCTCAAAGGAAACCGGAACTGCCAGCCTGAATGACGCCACGATCCAAAGCCAGTAAGTTATGATTTTGGGCGCTTTTTTCAATAACGGTCGCGCGATACATATAGCAGCAATCACAAAAGCACCGGTCAGGCTCATATTGAGAACAGTGAGGAATATCTTATCCATCGCCCGGCTCATCCTCGTACTCATCAATCAGTCGCTTCAGTTCGGCTGCCTGTTCCGGTGTCAGTTTCCTGCCGCTGAAAAAGGCGGCGATAAACCTCGGCAGCGATCCGCCGAAAGCCTCCTCTACATAGCTTCGGCTTTGCCGGGCCATTTGCTCCTCCCGGGTCAGCAAAACAGACACCGTTGCGTTCTCATTTTTAAAAACACCCTTGTCGCATAACTTCTTCAGCACCGTATAGGTTGTGGATTTCTTCCAGGTAAGCTCGCGGGCAGCAATAGAAACCAGGTCAGGCGATGAAATAGGCGCGTGACGCCAGATTAAAGACGCGAGCCTTTCCTCGGCTTCGGTCAGGTTTATGTTTTTGGCCATGTCTATCCTCCAGTCTAAACATGTTAGACCAGGTTTAGTCTATCATGTTTAGACCGTGCCTGTCAACGGGTCAATCTTGATTTCCCGTGAACTTCTTTCGCCTGTAAACTTGCATTACAGAATATACGTATCCTGGATAAGTCAGAGGATCGCAAAATACTTGCAAAACCGTACAGGTCATACGGGCAGAGGTTTCTGACCTTCAGGCGGGTCCGGCTAATAAAATATTTAACATTTAGTAAAATATACTTGATATTTTGTAAAGGAGATTATATAATTGCATTGAACCCGGCTTAGGTAATGATGTTTATTTGAGGAGTGAGCGTAATGAGTTTTGACCATTTGCTGGTTATACTGCTTTTCCCGGTCGCTATTGCATTTGGTGTCGCTTTTTTCCTGCTGCTTCGAAGGAGAGCAAGTTACAGGGAGTATGACGAACGTCAGCGATTGGCAAGGGGCAAGGCCTACCAGGCCGCTTTCTGGACACTTGCCGCATACTCCCTTTTCTCCGCACTCATGAATGATGTCGCCGACATACAATGGGCAGATGTGACCACCGGAACATTTATGGGTTTGTTCCTGGCAATAGCCGTCTTTGCCATAATATGCATCATCACGGATTCCTTTTTCTCTTTCAAAGACAGGCCTAGCCCCTATTTTACCCTGCTCCTTATTATTATTGTAGCGAACCTGCTTATCTTCTTCCTGAACCTGGCTGACGGAACGCCCATGGTAACGGATGGCCTGCTGAATATTCACAGTCTGAACGTGCTGGCGGTCGCAGCGTTTATACCCATTTATGCGACGCTGGTGGCAAAACATTTGTACGATAAAAAACATGCTGAAACGGAGTAGGTTATGAAGAATCTAAGGTTGAAGGCTGCCCGTGCGGCTTTGGACATGTCTCAGCAGGATCTTGCCGAAGCGGTGGGCGTATCGCGGCAAACCATCAATGCCATTGAAAAGGGTGACTATAACCCTACCATCAGGCTCTGCATCGCCATATGCCGCGTGCTTGGGAAAACATTGGATGAGCTGTTTTGGGAAGAAGAAGCATAAACACGAGGGCGGCGCGTCATTTGCGCCGCCCGTATTCTACTCGTCAGAGCTTTCCTTTGTCAGAAGCATCTTTCATTCTCTTTCTTTTCGCACTTTCCATACTTGGCGCACTGGTAGCAGACTTCATTGGTAAGGCCTTTGCCGTCGAAGAACTCCTTAAGGTTTTCCAGCGTTGTTTCGGCAATATTGCGGAGCGCCTCGTCGGTTAGGAACGCCTGGTGGGATGTTACTATTACGTTGGGCATTGAAATCAGCCTGGCAAGGGTGTCATCCTTGATGACCACATTGGAGTAGTCTTCAAAGAAGAGTTCGGATTCCTCCTCATACACATCCAGGCAGGCGCCGCCGACTTTTCCATCCCTGATGGCGTTCAGCAGGGCCTCGCTGTCCACAAGCGCCCCCCTGGAGGTATTTACGAGATAGACGCCATCCTTCATTATCCCGATGGCATCCTTGTTGATTATGTGATAGGTCTCCTTTGTCAGAGGGGCATGAAGGGAGATAATGTCCGACATCCTGAACAGTTCTTCCAGTTCCACGTATTCTATGCCGCTGTCCTTTGCAGGGAATGGATCGTAGGCGATAACATTCATGCCGAATCCCTTGCATATGTCCGCAAACACCCGGCCGATTTTGCCTGTCCCGATAATACCCACTGTCTTTCCATACATGTCAAAACCGGTCAGCCCGTTTATGCTGAAATTGTGGTCACGGGTCCTCATATACGCCCGGTGGGTTTTCCGGTTCAGCGTCAGGATCAGGGCCATGGCGTGCTCAGCAACGGCATGGGGCGAATATGCAGGGACTCTTACAACATGTAGCTTGCCGAATGCAGCCTTGAAATCGACATTATTGTAACCTGCGCAGCGGAGAGCAAGGATTTTTATGCCAAAACCGCTCAATACATCTATGGTCCTCTCATCAATAACATCGTTGACGAAGGCTACCACGCCGTCAAGGCCATTACACATCATGGCCGTGTCTCCGTTCAGCTTGCTCTCGAAATATTTAAACTCAAAGCCATATTTATCCTTTAGTTTGTCAAACCATATCCTGTCATAGGGTTTTGTATCGAAAAAGCCTATTTTTTTCATTATATCCGACTCCTTTCAATTTGCGATCTTCGTATATACGTATCTTTTTATATTTACCACCGATTATGCCCATTCAGTTTTCAATACAGTAACATTTTAACAGCCTGACCGGCGCTCACCGCGAAAACCACCGGGAAGTGTGCGAAAAGAACCATCCCCATGACAAGCCTTTTATGTTATACTCAAAGAGTGACCGGTAATATAAGACTGTTCTGCTGATTGCTGACATCCTGGATTTTTCACCGGTTCAGACAGTCAAATACATATTGAGGTGGTTTAGATGCGCAGAATCAGATCCGCTAAAAGAAGGATCATCGTTTTACCGCTGGTTATCAGTCTCGCGGTATTCATGTTCTCTGGCTGCGGCGCAGGCAGCGAGACCTCCGGAACCCCGGAACCATCCCCCGCTCCAGCGTCAACCCCTGATCAGTCTCCCACTCCGGCGTCAACCCCTGATCAGACTCCCCAAACCGGCGATTCAGGAAATAAAAAGCCGAAAGGGCCTGTTTATGAACCTATCGGTTCTTCACTGGCCAAGGCCTACTCCGATTATTTTCTCATAGGCACCATCTATACACCCAATACCCTGGTCGATCCGGAAAAAAGCCTGGTACTCGACCAGTTCAACTGTATCACACCCGAAAATATCATGAAGCCTGAGGGTATGCAGCCTACTGAGGGCTATTTCAGCTTTGCCCTGCCGGACGCCATGGTGAAGTTTGCCGAGGAAAACAATCTTAAGGTGGTCGGACATACCCTCGTATGGCACCAGCAGTCCGGAAGGTTCCTGGGCCAGACCTCGGACCGTGAAAAGGCCATAGAGCAGCTTTGCAACCATATTACCACCGTCGTCAGCAACTATAAGGGCAGGATTATGTCCTGGGACGTGGTCAATGAGGCTGTGAAAGACGGTGCGCCTCTTCCCGCGGACGGTGACTGGACCAAATGCCTGCGGGAAACACAATGGCTGAGATCCATCGGCCCCGACTACATCGAGATGGCATTCCGGTTTGCTCATGAGGCCGACCCTGACGCAAAGCTGTACTACAACGACTATAACCTTAACGACAAAACCAAGGCCACCGTAGTCCATGCCATGGTCAAGGACCTTAAAGAGCAGGGCGTGCCCATCCACGGCATCGGCATGCAGGGGCATTATAGCACCGATATCTCCATCACTTCGGTAGAGAACAGCATAAGGATGTTCTCGGAGCTTGGCGTTGAGGTAAGCATCACTGAACTTGATGTCACAGTAAATAACGCCTCCGGATCACTGACCAGGGAGCAGGAAGTCAGGCAGGCCATCGTATACGCAAAGCTCTTCAAGCTATTCAAGGAGTACAAGGATGATATTGTAAGGGTAACCTTCTGGGGAACCGTTGATAATAAAAGCTGGCGCAGTGACAAGTTCCCATGCCTGTTCAACCGCGACTATACCCCAAAGGAAGCTTACTATGCGGTCTTGGATCCCGAAAAGTACCTTGCTGATCACGGGGTATCCGGTGTAACCACCGAAAAAGCTGTGAAAAAAGCCCAGGCGATGTACGGAACTCCATCGATAGACGGAGAGAAGGAGAAACTCTGGGACAAATGCCCTGAGATCCAGGTGAACAACGCCATCATGGCCTGGGAAGGCGCAAAGGGCGTCGCGAGGGTCCTTTGGGATGAAAACTTTGTATATTGCCTGGTTGAGGTGGAAGATCCGGTTTTGAACAAGGATTCGGCAAATCCTTACGAGCATGATTCCATTGAGGTCTTCCTCGACCAGAACAACGGGAAAACATCTTTCTATGAGGATGATGACGGACATTACCGTGTAAACTTCGAAGGCTATGAAACCTTCGGCAATATACCGAAAAAGGAGGGTTTCAAGTCTGCTGCGAAGATAACGCCCAACGGCTACATTGTGGAGTTGGCAATTCCCCTGGTGAAGCCTGCATCCGAAGGCATGGTAATGGGATTTGATGTCCAGATCAACGACAGCGATGATACTGGTACCCGCGTAAGCATCATGAAGTTCAGCGATCTTACCGACAACACGTGGCAAAGCCTTGAAAACATAGCCGATCTTGAACTGGTGAAATAACGCTGATTGATTACCTGAACGATGATAGCAGGGGCCTTTGGGCTCCTGCTTTTGTCTTGCGGGACATGACTGCCTATTTTTTTCTTTTTTATTTTTCAAAAAAGTAAACAAATTTGGGTCGAATTGTGATAGAATAACAGGAGTACTTTTCTTAAACACGAATGGAGATTAAATGACTGATCAAATCAAACTGCACAAAATTAAAACCATCGAACCTTATTACCAGGTAAGGCCCATCACCGATCTCAAAGACATGATTCAGCAATCGGCAGAACTCTTTGGAGAAAGGACAGCTTTCAGGTTCAGACATACACCCCAGTCCCAGGTGATATCAAAAACTTACAGGGAAGCCCTTGACGACATTAACGCATTTGGCAGTGCCCTGATCAAAATAGTGCCGGATCGTCCCAAGATAGCGATTATCGGGGAGAACAGGTATGAATGGATCATTGCCTTTCTTGCTGTTGTCAACGGGGCCGGTATTGCTGTTCCCATCGACAGGATGCTTCCCCCTTCAGAACTGCGGAGTGTGCTGGAGCGCGGAGAAGTGGATGCCGTCATATATTCGGAGCAATTCCACGAAACCGTAATGGCCTTCGCTCGCGGTAATGACAGGATTAAGGCCTGTATCTGCATGAATCCCGGTGATGGAATCAGTGCCGGAGATCAAGGCAGATACTATTCCTTCCATGAACTCGTACAAAAGGGATATGAACTCACAGGCAAGGGTGATACGTCCTATACAGGCATAAAGCCCGATAACAAAACCATGTGCGTTCTTCTATTCACCTCGGGAACATCGGCCGATTCCAAGGCGGTTATGCTGTCCCACGAAAACCTGTGTGCGGATATCATGGGCATAGGCGGAGTCGTTCATATAGAGCCCGGTGAATCGGTGCTTTCCATACTCCCGCTCCATCACACCTTTGAGAACACCGCAGGCCTTCTCTACCCGTTATACTGCGGTATGACCGTTGCCATAAGCGATGGGCTCAAATATCTTTCCAGGAATATGACCGAACACCGGCCGGATGTGCTTGTAGGGGTTCCCCTGATATTTGATAAGTTCAGGAAAAAGGTGGTCCAAGAGATTTCAAAGCAGAAAAAAACCTTCATGTTTGGTCTCCTGAAGGGAGTTTCGGGCGCTCTGCGGTTTGCAGGCCTTGATATGAGGCGCATCATGTTTAAGAAACTCCTTGAACCCTTCGGCGGAAACCTCCGTGCCATCATTACAGGCGGAGCAGCCATGGAGCCGGATCTGGCCCGCTGGTATGACAGCATCGGCATCCATGTTCACCAGGGATACGGTCTCACCGAGACCTCTCCGGTGGTGGCAGGCTGCAATGATCGTGTGAGAAAGCCCGGCACATGCGGCGAGCCCCTTCCAGGCGTCAGTGTTGCCATAGCCAATCCCGATCTGAAGGGTATCGGCGAGATTGTTGTAAAGGGCAAGACCGTTATGCTCGGTTATTGGAACGACCCTGAAGCAACCAGGAACTGTATGACCGATGGCTGGTTCCATACCGGGGATCTTGGAAGAATAGACAGACGCGGCCTTCTCCATGTGACTGGCAGGCTCAAATCCATGATCGTCCTGAAAAACGGCAAGAAGGTGTTCCCCGAAGAACTGGAGTTTCTCCTGAACAAACAGCCATGCGTCAAGGAATCCTTTGTATGGGGCGAGACATTGGACGGCGGTGAGGTTGAGGTCTGCGCCAAGATAGTCCTGGATCCGGAGAATATGCCCTGTGACCTGTATGACAACCAGGCCATCCGCAATATCCTGGACCAGGCCATCCGGGAGATCAACAAGCAGGTTCCTGCATATAAGGCTATCCGTTATTATGTGTATGGATATAAGGAGCTTGTTAAAACCACGACCCTTAAAATCAAGCGGTATGTGGAGACCAACAGGATTCATAAGGCCCTGGAGAGCCTGGCTATAAGCATTAAAAACGTATGCGGCAAGAATTTTGATGCGCTTGAGGCCGCTGAATAATGCCTCCCATCAATGACATCGAGCGGAACGAAGCGGAGCGCGGCAATCTCATCGGAGCCGCTTAACAGAATGACTTTAGAATATCATAAGTCTATGACTTCCCCGGTGGAAAAGAGATAGATGTACCGCTCCTTCACCTTTTTCCCGGTGAGGGTTTCCAGGGCCTTGGAGTAATAGCCTATCTGTGACGCATAGCGCGCCCTGATTGCATCCTCCCTGCCCGGAGGCGCCTGGTCGGTCTTGTAATCGATCAGGACAAGGCCGTCGGGTTCTTCAAAGAACAGGTCGATCACGCCCTGGAGCAGGACGGTTTCCTGTCCCATATCTTCCCGGATATCCGGATAAAGCTCTCTGCACGGTATCTCAATATTGAAAGGCACCTCGCGGTTAACGCTGCCGCAGGACAGAACCCGCCTACCCAGGCCGGACTCCAGGAACCTCCTGATCTTGTCCGTATCGATGCTGTCGGCCTGGGTCCTGGTCAAAAGGTCCCTTGATATCATATCTTCTATCTGCTGCTCCAGATCGGGGTTCTTAAAGTCCAGATGCTGCATGACAAAGTGCATAACCGTACCCTTTTCAGCGGCACTCAGACCTTTCTTGCCTTCAAGGAACATGGGCTTTTTCACCATTTTGGGCAGGTACCCCGGCGGATCTCCCCGCTCTTCCGAAAGCTGGGGATCAAATCTCCTCTTTAGTTCGGTGACCGAGAACTTGGCCTGGACCCGGGCAAGCCCGGCGTAAGGATACTCCCAGCCAAGCCTCCTGTCGATCTCCGGGTCGTAAACTGATGTTCCCTGGTTGTCCTCTTCATCAAGCCATTTATTAAAGCCTGCCTGTTCCGCTTCATTTTCGGCAGGACCTTCAGGTACCTGGTCCCTGTTCCACAACTCAATACGCCAGATAGAACTGTCATCCAGCAGTATCCCGCTGAAATCATGATCATCGGGCAGGCTTTCCCTGAGCTTCCCGCAGCCTTTGTGCCGCATCAGGGCGGGAACCATCCAGTCCAGGAAGGTTGCGGCCTTAACCGTCCTGTATCCCGGAAGCTTCCGTTCTTCGGTATATGCCGCTTCCGCCCAGCCTTCCAGGGCCTTTGCCATATCCCTGGCCGATCCGGTTATAATCAGCTTTTCCCTGGCCCTCGTAAGGGCTACATAAAGGATTCTCATCTCTTCCGAAAGGGTTTCTGTCCTTATCTTTTCCCGGATAGCCAGCTTCGCCGCGGAGGGCCATGAAGCCCTGAGTTTGGTGTCCACCACATCAGGCCCGAATCCCAGGTCCTGGTGGAGCAGAATGCTCCTGGTCGTATCCTGGAAATTGAACCTCTTGCCGCAGCCCGCCAGGATTACCACCGGGAACTCCAGGCCCTTGCTCTTATGTATGCTCATGATACGCACCACATTATCGCTCTCGCTCAGGATCCTGGCGCTTCCCATGTCGCCCCTGCTGCCCCTCAGCTTTTCAATGAAGGTAATGAAATTGAACAGACCCTTATAGCTGGTCTTTTCAAACTGCCTTGCCCGGTCATAGAGTATGCGCAGGTTGGCCTGGCGCTGCTCCCCGGCCGGCATGGCTCCCACCATACCGTAGTACCCGGTCTCCTGGTACAGCTGCCAGAGAAGCTGGTCGGTGGACATATAGAGCGACATCTCACGCCATCTTCCAAGCTTCTCCAGGAAGTCGGCCGCCTTTGCGGCGGTCTTGCCATTTTTGGATCCGGCCAGCTTGCAAAGGGCGTTGTAAAACAGCCCTTTCCTGTCTGCCAGGCGGATCTCGGCCAGCTCGTCGGTGGTGAATGAGAAGATGGGGGACCGGAGCACCGACAGCAGGGGAATGTCCTGGAGCGGGTTGTCAATGACCTGCAGGAGCGACAGGACCACCTGTACCTCGATGGTCATGAAAAAGCCGCTCCCGGTATCGGTATAGACCGGGATGCCCATAAGCCCCAGTTCCTCGGTGAACACCTCGCTCCAGTTCTTTGTGGTCCTGAGCAGTATGACAATATCCCGATACATGACCGGGCGGTATTCTCCTGCATTTTTGTCCCAAACCGAGAATACCCTTCCCTCTTCGTCCGGGGACAGCAGCTCTTTTATCCGTCGGGCAGCTATCCTTGCCTCGCACTGGATATTGTCCAGGATCTCTTCATCCTCGTCTTCATCGTCGCTGCTTCCGGTTTCTTCATCAACTCCTGAATCCGCATCCCCGTTCCCGGCTCCGGTCTCTATCAGGTGCAATTCAACCTCTCCGCCCGCCGTTAACTTTCCATCAGGCTCAATGTAAACGACTCCGGGGTTCAAAGCCTCTTCACCGGTGTAATCCAGTTCACCCACCTGCACCGACATGAACTGCCCGAACAGGAAATTGACTGCGTCGAGAACTTCCCTGCGGCTTCTGAAGTTCCTGTAAAGAAGGATCTTCCTGTAAAGGCTTCCCTTTTCCATCGAATAGGTATTGTACTTTTCCATGAAAAGTTCCGGGCGCGCCTGCCTGAACCTGTAAATGCTCTGCTTCACATCTCCCACCATGAATACGTTGGGTTTTCCCACATGGTGCCTGGATATCATTTGTATGATGGTCTCCTGTACCAGGTTGCTGTCCTGGTATTCATCCACCATGACCTCTGCAAAGCGCTCCCTGTAGGAAATGGCCGTTTGGGACGGGACCAGCCTTCCTTCCTCGTCTGTATCGGTGAGAAGTTCAAGGCACAGATGCTCCAGGTCGTTGAAATCCAGTATGGATTTTTTCGCTTTCTTCCCGTTGTATTTCCTTGAAAGATCCGATGCCAGGCCGGCAAGGCACTTCATTTTCGGATACAGGAGATTCAGTTCCTTCACGATCTGTTCCGAACCGGCTGTAAAGATTCTTTCCTGCAGTTTTCTCATGCCTGCCTTGACCTGGTCCCGCAGCTTCTTTGCCTTCTCCCGGGCAGCCTTGTCCGCATCCTTGCCCAGTACGGGCATCCTGCTGAAATCAATGTTTTGGAATGCCTGGCAGATACGGTCCCACACAGGTATGCAGTGCGTCCCATCGTCTTTACCGCCTGCCGGCTCAGGGATCAACTCAAGAATGGCGTCTATTTGCTTTATGTCCTCCTGCAGAACAGGTATATACTTGTCCAGGCCGTCAGCCTCGCGGCATATCGCCAGGGCTTTCCGGGCCATTTCCCTGAGCCCCTGGAGTTCCATCCGGGCTGCGTCCAGCAGGACCTTACCCCATGAAGTACTGCCGAAATCGGTTCCTTCATCCAGGGAAAGGGCGCAGGCCATTTCCTTCAGCCTGGCCTCGGGCCATGGGCTGCTCTGTACGAAGTTATACAGGTCGAACACCATGTTCATGAGGACCTGGTCGTCACGGTTTCCGCCGTAGCTCTCCAGGAGTTCCAGGAAGTCCTGGTTGTCCTCCTTCTCATACTGCTCCTCAAAAACCTCTTCGAGGGCTTCCAGCTTCATCAGCGTGCTTTCGGTTTCATCAGCGATGCGGAAGTTGGGATCGATATCAAGGTGCTGGAAGTTGCTGCGTATGGCATCCAGGCAAAAGGAGTGGATGGTGGTGATGCAGGCCTTGCCTAAAAGCGTCATCTGGCGCTGGATCTGGCGGTTGCCGGGATCCTCCTCCAAGGCTTTCGAGATGGCATCTCCAATTCTCTCCCGCATCTCGGTTGCCGCCGCATTGGTGAATGTGACCACAAGCAGCCTGTCTATGTCAACAGGGTCCTCTGGACTGGTTATTCTGCGGATAATCCTTTCAACCAGCACTGCGGTTTTTCCTGCTCCGGCGGCGGCAGCCACCAGCAGGTTCCCGCTGTTCTCGGTTATGGCTTCCCATTGTTCTTCTGTCCACATGGTATTATTTCCCATAGGCCACTACCTCCGCCCGTCATTCCTGCTCCATGAGGCTCCAGATTTCATCGTCGCTCCTGTCCTGCAGGATCCTGTACCGGTTATCCTTCATGGCAGCGTCAAACTGGCATACCGGCCTGAAGGCGCAGTAGGCGCACGGGGTATACTTGTTTTTCCTGTACGGGCTGATATCCACTTTACCCTTCATTATCTCCTCGCATATATCCGCCATGAGTCTGCCCACATAGTTTTTCAGCTTCAGAAACTGTTCCCTTGTGGCAGCCGACGTGTTCTTTCCGAGTACGTCTCCCTTGTTGATGGTAGCCGGAATGATCATGGAAGTGCCGTCAATGGTATGGTCCATCTCCCTGATCAGCCTTACGTCGGCCAGGAGCAGACCTTTCATCCTGAGCTGTTTTCGTATGGCTTTCTCTATGTCTTCCTCCGACAGCCGCGAACTGCTCTTTATGATGGGGTCGTCTATCTTGAAGTAAAGCATCCCGGCGGGGTGGCAGGGCATGCGTCCGTCATCCTCTGCCTGACCGCACTGGTTATCGGGGTCCCACAAAGCGTTGAGGTAGGTTATCAGCTGGATCTGGAGGCCATAGTATACATCGGAAAGCCTGAAGTCCTTATATCCGGACTTATAGTCAATGATCCTCAGGTATCTGCCTTCCGGGGTTTCCAGTGCGTCAATCCTGTCTATCCTTCCCTGCAGGTATATCTTCTCGCCCGACTTGAGCTCAAGGACGATGGGCGGGTACTTCTCCCCCTCGCCGAAACCCGCTTCGTAATCCACAGGATCGAAACTTCCCAGGCGTATATGCTCGGCAATTATCCATACCGCGCGTCCGACAACACGCTTGAGCCTGGCGGCAAGTATTGTGTACCTCCTGGAGGCGGCTATTCCCGATCCCTTCATCCTTCCCAGCATATCATCCACTATACCTGAGATTATGTCCTGGCACTGGTCACGGGTGATCTCCCTCCAGGACAGGCGCAGCCTGTCCATAAGTTTCGAGAACCGCTCAATTACAGCATGCATGAATGTGCCTACGTCGGGCGGGCTTAAGCGATAGATCTTCCTCTCTCTTGCACCCAGGCCATATTGTACAAAGAACGAGAAAGGACAGGATGTATACTTCTCCAGCCTGGATACGCTGGAAAGCGCCGGATACCCGTACAATGAACGCATGATTTCAGGGCGAACCTGCTCCGCCACGTTCCTGTAGCCCAGGGACATGCGGGCTGATTCGCATTTTTGCTTCCACTCATCCCTTAAGGCATACCAGGCATATACCCTTTTCCAGACCGGCTGTACGCTTTGGCCGTCCATACGTCTTCGGAGGGCAGATACCATCCGCCTGAAGGCGGGGATCCTTCCGGCTATCAGTTCCATTTCTTCTTCGGGAGTATTTGCCGGCAGGATATCGCTTGCCTGGCTGATCTCCGGGAAGAGTTTTTTCAGCCGGGAAACCAGTGTGGAGGGCCTTAGAGTCCTTCCCTCCTGGTCGGCTATCGCCCAGCTGATCCTCAGGTATTCCCCCGGAGTCGTAAGGGCACGGTAGACCAAAAACTGTTCATCAAATGCCTGGGTTCTTGTGTCGCTGGCAAGTTCAAGACCGATGTGATTAAGGGCTGCCCTGTCCTGGTCCGAAAGGACGCCTTCGGGTATGGCTGTGGACGGGAAAACCCCATCATTGGCGCCCAACAGGATCATGGCCTTTATCTCATGGCTCCTGAACCGCTCTGCGCTCCCGACTATTACCTGATCAAGGGATGGGGGCACCAGCCCGATCCCGTATTCGCCCAGCCCTATCCTGAGAATCTTGCTGAACCGTTCAAGGCCGACTGTTTCGTCGTCCATGACCTCTACGATCTGGTCGAACAACTCCATAAGGATGTTCCAAACCTGTGAGTACTGGTTGGCCCTGTAGAAATCGCCCTTCTTTTTAAAAGCCTCGATGCTCTCTTCGATAGCCTCAGGAACATGGAGTTCGCAGAGGAAATCATACAAGGCTGCGCAGAAATCCGAGGCCCTGGTACGTCCGATGGTCTTCTCCCTGAAAGCCACCAGGGGACCAATTACCTTTTTGCGTATATTGTTGACGGTTTCAAGGTATTCAGGGCTTGCGCCTGAAGATCTCTCGTCCGGCACCATTTCCGGGGTCATGTCCCAATCCTCGTCACTGGTCCATCGGCTGCCCCTGATTCCGCAGGCCAGCACATAGTTTTCAAGGATGTCGGTCATCTCCTGCGGAATGCCCGTAAGTCCTGTCTTGAGATACCTGAATACAGCCTCATAGGACCAGTTATCAATAAAGATGTCCATCATGGCAAGGACGAGCCGTACCAGCGGATGGTCAGTAATCTCCACCTTGCGGTCTATGAAACATGGTATCTCATATTCGTTGAACACAACATCCACAATATCCGCGTAACTTTCAAGATCCCTGGTAACCACGGCGATATCCCTGTACCTCATTCCCCCGTCGCGGCAGAGGCGGAGAATATCCCTGGCTGCAGCTTCAACCTCCGTGAAAAGGTTCGACGAGGAAAACAAAAAGATATCCCTGGTCTTCTCCCTGTAGACCTGGTAGGGCCATGCGTTCAGGTTCTTTTCCAGGTGGGCCAGCTCAGGGCTTGACACAAAGCGCGGAAGCACCGCGTGGTTCAGGTTTACGGGTTCTTCCATGGGGATATTGTTGGCTTTGGCGATATTGCAAAGCTTGCGGCAGGCGTATTTGACCCTGCGGAAAACATCAAGTTCGTCATCGCCGTCTTCAAACCTTATACTGTCGGTACAAAGGCTTATATTCACCCTTTTCGCCTTCTTAAGAAGGCACTCGACCAGCATGTATTCCTGTGACGTAAAGCTTGCAAACCCGTCTATCCAGATCTCTGCCCCGCTGTAAAGCGAGGAGTCCTCCAGCTTTCGCGCGGCAAGGGTAAGATCATCGTCCGAGTCCCTGTAACGGTGGGACAGTGCTTTTTCGAACTCTTCATAAATGAGGTGAAGCTCGGATAGCTTTCCAGCAAGGGGATGATCCGTCCCCAACTGTTCACTTGCTTTCTTCAGGTGCTCCGGGGTTACGTTATAGCGCTTGAACTCGGTAATCAGGGTGGAGACAGTATTGACAAATCCCTCCCGCTCACTGGCCTTGGAGAAGATTTTAAAGCTGTCCCCCATCCTGTCCAGGATTCGGTAGATCAGCATGCATTTCCCCGCAGGGTGGATATGGGGATAGGTAATGCCGCCCAACTGGTTGAAGATCCTGAATGCCAGGCGGCGAAAGCTCAGGACTTCGGTTTTTATGATGCCGCCGGCTTCAAGGATGGAGATAAGATCCCTTTCAGCCTGGAAGCTGAACTGTTCCGGCACAAGGTAAACCAGTTGGTTCCCGGCATCCTCATTTATTCTGGCTTTAATCTCCTCAAGGCAGAAACGGGTCTTGCCGCTTCCTGCCCGGCCATAGATCAGTCTCAGGCTCATATAGCTTCCCTGTTAAAAGATTCATTTAAAGCCCCTGTACGGCTCTTAATCCATTATTTCATACATCAAAAATGAAGGCAAGACAAAGCGCCCGGAACCATACGGGCAGGGCGAAGATACCAGATAAGCAGCCGCCCGGGTTGTATTGATTGCCGGTAATAACCTATAATAAATATGATTAAGGAACGGAGGTCGTTAGATGAAAAAGTACTTGGTTTATATCCTGGCGGTAATGCTTCTTTTGACAGGCTGCGGCGGAAACGCCCCCGGGGAAACGGGAACGCCCGCATCGCCTTCAACTGCGTCATCGCCCGGTCCTGGAGGAACGAACATTGAAGAGATTGCGGTGAACCTAATTTCTGATATGGCTGCCGGAGAATTCGACAAGGCGGTTTCAGATTATCCTTACACGCAGGAAATGAAGAATGTGATCACGGACGGGAAGTTCTTGAAGGACCAGATATGGACCCCGCTCATAAGCGTATATGGAGAATTCACCGAAATAACCGGAACGGTGGCTTCCGAGTACCAGGGATATGACATAATCTCGGTTAAAACCTCATTTGAGAATGCACGGATCTATATAAACGTGGTTTTCAACAATGGGCTGATAGCCGGGCTCAACCTCGCTCCCGACCCGGAAGGCGGCACGCCGGCCAAAGCTCCTGAAAGCGTAACGGAAAAAGAAATAACCTTCGGGAAACTCGGCTGGGAGCTTCCGGGAACACTTACCAAGCCAGCCGGCAACGGTCCGTTCCCGGTTGTCATACTGGTTCACGGCTCCGGGCCTAATGACAGGGATGAAACCGCAGGCGCGAACAAGCCCTTCAGGGACATTGCCTATGGCCTTGCCCAGCGGGGTATCGCCACGCTCCGCTATGACAAGAGGACCATGGTCCATGCGCAAAAATTCTCAGGCTCTGCCGATTTCACCGTATACGAGGAAACGGTTGAGGACGCGGTTCTGGCTTACGAGTTATTACGAGGGGACAGCAGCATTGATAAGGACAACATCTATATTTTAGGCCACAGCCTCGGAGGAATGATGATCCCGCGGATAGCGAAACTTACGCCCGGTGCGGCCGGATACATCATCATGGCCGGCGCGGTCACGCCCCTCGAAGATTTGATGATAAAGCAGATCAGTTATCTCAATGAACTGGACGGAACGGTAACTGACCAGGAAGAACAGATACTGGAAAGCTATAAAGCCATGAGGGATAACGTAAAAGCCCTGACCCCAGGCACTGATATCCCTCCGGAGCAGCTTTTCGGCACCCCGGCCTCTTACTGGCTGGATCTTAAGGATTATAACCCGGCCAACGAGGCAAGGGCTATTGACAGGCCTTTGCTCTTCCTCCAGGGAGAACGGGACTACCAGGTAACCATGGAGGAATTCGAACTGTGGAAGGAGGCGCTTGGAAACAGGAGCAATGCCACCTTCAAATCCTATGACGGGCTCAACCACCTGATGATTTACGGGTCGGGCACACCCGGGCCACAGGAATACAACACGCCGGGAAAGGTGGACGAGCGGGTTATTGAGGACATTGCTTCCTGGATTTTGGAACGCTGAACCTGATAAATGGTCGCAAATCCAGTAATTATCTGTACTTAATATTTTCCGCGGTGGAAGAATAAAGACCGGATAATTCAGCGGAAGGGATGTGCGACCATGAAAGTAAAGGATATAATGACCAGGAATGTTGCCTATATCAACCCTGCCTCCACCGTGGTTGAGGCCGCGCAGCTTATGCAGAAACACAATGTTGGCTCCGTCCCTGTTTGCGATGAAAGCGGCGTAATAGGAATAGTCACCGACAGGGATATCGTAGTCAGAAATATAGCCCATGGAAAGGATCCCCACCAGACACCCGTGCGTGACGTCATGACCAGTGAAGTTACAACGGTAAGCCCGGAGGCCGAGATCAGGGATGTATTCGGCATCATGTCGGAGAAGAAGATCAGGCGGCTCCCCGTAGTGGAAAACAACCGGCTGGTGGGGATTGTAGCCCTGGGGGATGTTGCCACCGGCGCAAGGCAGGATGTTGAGATTTCCTCCACCCTGGCCGATATTTCTTCACCCTCCAAACCGGAAATGATGTAGACTCTGCTATACCGATTTTATACCTTCGGCGATGATCCGGGCAGCGCTTAAAAGCCTGTGCTTCCCGGTCAGGCTTTCGGTTATCCTGTTTTTTATGGAGGCCGTAACACCTGGGGCTGCCGGTGTATCCGGCAGCTTCCCTGTCCTTACGGCTGCCAGAAAATCGTTCAGGTCGTAGATCTGATACTTTTCAAGCCCCTGTTCCTCCGCCAGCCGCTCCAGGAGACCCACAATGATGTCCTGGCAATCGGCTTCCTTCTTCAGACCCAGCCTTCTTCCTATCTCGGGCAGGATCTTTTCAGACAGCATCCTTCCGGATTCAACCTTATTAATACCGAAAAGGCTGCCAAGGTCGCTGACCTGCCGGTCTGTCAATTGATGGAGGGTCCTAAGAAGGCGATCCTCTTCCACTGGCCTGATATAATACTTTTTACCCCTGAGGCCCCTGATGACCCTGAGGCCGTCATAATATCCCATTTTCAGATTGCGGCTGATAAGATCGCGGCTGAAATCAAAGATCCTTCCCAGGCTTTCAGAAGGAAGTATATGGGTGACCTTCACATCGGGATACCTGACTTCCCTGTGGAATCCCGGTCCCAGCGTGCGTATGGCGTAGATCTCCCTGTACCCTTTCCTGGCAAGGAGGTTCACGGGGCAGTTGTCATAGAGTCCGCCGTCAATATAAAAGTCTTTCCCGATCTCCTTCGGCTTGAACCCCGGGAAGCTGGCGCTGGCGATAAGATAGTCAATCAGCTTTCCTTCGGGAATATCCTCCCTGTAAAGCTCCATGGGCTTAAGCCCGGTAAGGGAAACCGTGACCAGGCCAAAATCCATTGGCGATTTCCGGATCCTTTCCTCATCGATAAGTCCCTGCAGGAATTGCCTGAGCTTACCGGTATCCAAACCCCTGTTCCTGATAATCCTGCCAATGACCCCGGCAAGCCGGCGGGCTGTTTCCCTGTCAAAATTGCGTTGGATAAGCTGCTGGTATTCCTCATCATCAATATCGAATACCTCGGAAGGGGTCAGGTTTTCCCAAACCCTGCAACCCTCTTCAAAGGACCCCTGGACAATAATGGCGCCGTTAAGGGCACCGATGGAAGTGCCCGTAATGCCGCCTATTTCATAGCCTTCCTCGAGAAAGGCCTTTACCACACCCATATGGAAAGCGCCCCTGGCGCCTCCGCCTTCAAGTGCAATGCCGATCATAAACATCACTCCCATAATAGCACACGGTTCCGCGCCAACCATCCGTATCCTGCTCATGCAGGCAAGGGTTATATACCAAGGCATCCCTTCCAGTATTCATGCCCACCTTGAACAGCATGCACATCAAATGGTTCCCCACACATGTGAAAGTACCGTTTTGCCTCATTTCTTCGCAGCGTAAAACCTGAGATAGTCCCCTGCGCATCGTCTTGCGTTGTCCAGGGAGTGGCCGCCGTCATATATGACGAATTCCGACGAAATACCTCTCTCCCGGAGGGCAAGATCCAGGGATTGCAGCGCTGATAAAAAGGGATCGTTTTCATTACCTGCCTCAATATAGACCTTCAGATTCACCAGACCCTTTTCCCTGGCAAATTGGGCCGGATCATGTATTTCCTCTGGATCAAGGTTCGGGTACAGCCATTTCTCAAACTGCTTTCCCGAAAAATCGCTGGCCGGGACGGCAGCTGTATAACCGGCAACCTTGCTGAACAGATCGGGATGGTGAAAAGCAACACGGAGGGCAATGGCTCCGCCCATGGAGAATCCGCCGATGAACCTGCTGTCCGCCGATGACAAGGTATCATAATGGGCATCGATATAGGGTATCAGTTCCCTCCACATGAACCGGTCCCACTTCCGTTCATCGATCTTGCCGTCATCCTCAATGTCCTCCTGGATTTCTTTGAGGGTGGCATCCATGGTCAGCGGAAATACCATGATGAGGGGCTCTATCTCTCCGCTTTCGATCATCTCATCAGCCACTTTGTCCATTGCCACCTCATTGATCCACATGGATTCATTGCTGGAATGGCCGTGGAGCCCATACCACACAGGATATTTCTGCCCGCTACCGTAGCCCTTGGGAAGATAAACCTTGCAGGGGATATCCCTGTCCATGATTTTGCTCTTTACCGAGACATCGATAATCCGGGATTCGGCCAGGGGGACCGTGATTCCGGCGCTGATCAGATCCTCGTACTTATTCCTGCAGCCGCATAACGTCAGGCAGGACAGCAAAATAACCGCTGCCAGCACCAGGATAGGATGATATGTTTCCTTTTTAAACACATCAAAGCATTTCATGTTCTTCAGGCTATGAACGCAAGCCATACCGGCAGCCCGGGAAGCCTCCGCTCCCCCCATAACCCGGTTTCACCACCATATCAACCATTTTGTATTGATTATACCAGACTAAGGCAGCCTGCGACAGGTACCAGCGGAGAGAGGTTCATCAGGAGCTTGTTTTCCGGGGTGACAAATAATCATATATCGGACTGAGAAAAGGCACGGAAACCCATCCGTGCCCTCCGGTCAGACATTATTGACTCTCGCTGTTTGCCGCTTATAGCTTTTCAATATCGGGGTATTCGGCAAAAAGCCTCTCATTGGCTTTCTCCAATTGCTCATAGTATTCGGCGTATGATGGGCTCAGTTCTTTCATGGCAGGAATAAACACATCATAATATCCGCTTGCCTGGTTGAACTCCTTTATATAGGCCATCAGCCTGTATGCGGGAGAGTTTTTGTACTCATCCGATTGCCTGAAGGCTATATATTGCTCCAGCATTTCCCTGTTATTGCTTATGAATTCACCCGGGTCTTCAATGCTTTTCCTGGTATGCTCGAGGGATTCCGCAATCTGTTCCGTACCCGTTTCCTCTGTAATTTCCATCATCCAGGCCTGCAGATCCTCCGGCAAGTTTAGAGGCGGAACGCTGTCAAGGAAGGATATGATCCTGTCATATGCTGATTGCTGGCTCCGGGTCCTGACAGGTTCGTTCAGAAACCTGGCAAAATGCAGGCAAATAAACCTGCCATAATATCCCGGAAAGGCATCCAGCAGCTTTTCGGTGATTGTCTTGCTGCCCTCAACCGCCTGCAACTCGGTGCTGATTTCAGAATAGCTTTTTCCGCCGGCCAGCTTCTCAAGTATGGATTTCTTTGCCTGCTCCCTTTGAATATCCAGCTCTTTTTTCACAGCAAGGGTTTGAAGCTCTCGCCCCGATTTATCGGAGAGGACTGCCTTAATATCATCCGCGCTGACTCCAAGCTTCCTGAGTACGGATATCTTTTTCAACCGCTCAACCTCATCATCGCTGAAATTTCTGTATCCGTTCTCCAAAAAGGATGGTGAGATCAAGCCCTTTTCAATATAGTACTCGATGGCTTTCCTGGTCAGGCCCGTGATCTTGCACACCTCATTTATCAGCATTTCTGCCACCTCCGTTTCAAGCATAAGCCAGCCCCAAGGGTTCTAGTCAACAACCTTTTTTATATAGATTTCAGTCAGTTTACTACAGAAATCGGATCTGTTTGTTATAACCAGCTATTGCAAAATGGCACCCTGCATGTAAGATTATCTTATTACAGTTTGGGATATAGCACAAACGCAGCCGAGAGAGGACATCAGTATTACTCCGTTACCATTTTCCTGACAAATTATTCTATACTGTTTGTAGTAAATAACAGCTTGAGTCGTATTGCATGGTGACCGGCCGGAATAAAAACTGGGATGTGATGCATTAGTGAGTATGGAATCGGTTAGCGGCCGTCAATTCTGTCGGTTTGCCGAAAACATGGAAGGCAGCGGCACTGTATTGTCGGAAGCTGAAAATACCGGACTCAGTCGGGAAGAAATACTTTACCTGTATTCGGAATATGCCGGATCGGTATACAATTTCTTTTACTACAGTACGGGCGACCGGGAAGCGTCAATGGACCTGGTAAACGATGTGTTTGTGAAAGTGCTTGACAAAAGCCCTACTTTTGATCATCGAAAGGGTAATATAAAGGTTTGGCTGTTCACAGTAGCCCGCAATACGCTGAGGGATTACCTGAGGTTCAGGCGTCGGGTGAAGCCGTGCCTTTCCATCGATGACGCCCTGGAACTTCCGGCGCCGGAACATTCCGATCCGGAGGCGGCGGCTGCGCTTAAAGCAGACATAATGTCGCTGACACAGGCACTTGAAGCCCTTAACAAGCGGGAGCGAAGCCTTATTGCCCTTAAATACGGCGCCGGTTTTCGCAATAAGGATATGGCCAGGCTTACAGGCATGAGTGAAAAGCATGTGGGCGTCATCCTGTGCCGTGCCCTTTCAAAACTGAGAAAACATTTGATGATGGGAGATGAAATCGATGTATAACATTGAACAGGATTATACAGATCTCGGGAAAAAACTTGAATCCATGGATTTTTACAGTGTACTGGCAGACAGGGAGTCCATGCTTAAAAATTTTATTAACAGGCTTGACCAGAGGGAACAGCGTTCCAAACCCGTGGAGCGTCGCAGGAGCATGCGGCCTGCCGCCATAGCCGCCATGATCACTGTGATTACATTGTTAACAGGATTTACTGTGTTCGCAGACGGCATTAATGGATTGCTGAAGCAGCTTAACTTTACAGGCGGAACTGCAAATAAGGTTGAACAGTTGGAATTGGGCGAGGAATATCCCCCGGATGCCGACACAAAGATTCTCCTTGAAGGGTTTGAGTATGCGGAAGAATCCGAAGGAAAATCCGAAAGTTTTATGGAAAAGCACAAATTTGCCTCGCTGGAGGAAGCAAAGGATATCTTACGCTTTACAATGCCTGAACCCAAAGGTTTGAACAACTGGGAACTGGTTTCCGTAAAGGCTTTCAGCAACGGTAAAGAAATCTATCCATATGCGGTGGAACTGATATACGACAAGCTGGAAAATGGCGACTGGCAGGAGATAACAGGGGCAGTACCGCAGAGCGATGCATCATCATCTGTATTCGTATATATGCATTATTTGGGTGAAAACGCAAATGTAAAAATTGATACGACCAAGGACATTCATATTGTTCCTTTGAACGGAATTGAAGCCGTACTTACCGGTCCTCTCCCTTATGAACGTGGAAATGCATATGGCCTGACATGGGTGCAGGATGGCATTGCGATAAAGATCTTCCCGAGCGCCTGCACCTACGATGACTTCATCTCATTTGCAGAAGCCTTTGTGTCTGCCGGCAGTGAATAACGGCGGCAAATAGCATGTAACTATCAGTAAAGCCGTTTTCTTTGCCGGTTTTCGCCAGAAGCCCGGGCTTTTCGGCGGTGAGGCAAACGGAAACGGCTTTATTCCTGGCAAATTCCCTCAACGACGTTTTCTCCCTGTGCGCGCGCCCTTTCAACCAGATCGGCAAGGGTGATGCTGTCAAGCACGTTGTTTATCGCGTCACCCAGTTCTTTCCAAACGGTCAGTGTAACACACTTGTTGCTGCGGGGGCACTGGTTTGGTTCGTCTTCCATGCATGCCACGGGCACAAGGTTTCCTTCAATCTGCCTCAGGATCATGCCCACAGTGTATTCTTCCGGCGGGTGCGCCAGCCTGTACCCACCCTGGGATCCTCGCACGCTCTTGACAAGTCCTCCCCGGTTCAAGACCGAGATAATCTGTTCCAGGTACTTGTAGGATATCTCCTGACGTTCTGAAATGCTCCTGATGGTCACATACTCGTCGGGATCATTCAGTGCCAGGTCAAGCATCAGGCGAAGTGCATAGCGACCTCTTGTCGAAATCTTCATAATAATAACACCCCCTAATTGCCTACTATATCATATGAATAATATGGATTCAACAAGTGCTGGCCGCACGCGCGGCAAGCATGTCAGAGTCATTTTCATATAAAAAATATATGATTTATATGTTTTCTGTTGACAAACTGGAAAGTCGCGGCATATAATTATACCAATTCCAATTCCTACTAAACATATAATATTAATATGATTTATGGAGGGTCACAATGTCAGGCATATCACGCAAGCTCACCGATCTTATCGGAAACACACCGCTCCTGGAACTTACCGACTATAACAGGGTGCATGGAGTAAGAGGCAGGCTCACAGGCAAGCTCGAATACTTCAACCCTTTGGGAAGCGTTAAGGACCGAATTGCCCTTGCCATGATAGAAGATGCCGAGAGGCGGGGGATTATCAATAATGATACGGTCATTATCGAGCCCACCAGTGGAAATACAGGCATCGGCCTTGCCTTTGTCGCGGCTTCAAAAGGGTATCGCCTGATTCTCACCATGCCCGACACCATGAGCATTGAGCGCAGGAACATGCTTAAAGCGCTTAATGCCGAACTGGTCCTCACCCCGGGCAAGGATGGCATGAAGGGGGCTGTCCGCAAGGCGGAAGAGCTTGCGAGCCAGATTGAGAACTCCTTCATTCCACAGCAATTCAACAATCCGGCAAATCCAAGGATTCACAGGGAAACGACCGCCGAGGAGATCTGGCGCGACACAAACGGCGAGATTGCCGCCTTTGTGGCCGGCGTCGGCACCGGCGGCACCATAACCGGCGTCGGTGAAGCACTGAAAGAGAAGAATCCAGACATAAGAATCATTGCCGTGGAACCTTACGATTCTGCCGTATTATCGGGATCCCCGCCCGGTCCTCACAAGATCCAGGGCATCGGCGCCGGTTTTATCCCTTCAGTCCTGAAAATTAACGTTATCGACGAAATCATCAAGGTCAGGACCGAGGAGGCATACCGGACGGCACAGGAACTGGCAAGGCTGGAGGGTCTTTTAGTCGGCATCTCTTCAGGAGCCGCAGCTTTTGCGGGAACCCAGGTAGCTCGACGTCCGGAGTTCGAAGGAAAAATCGTAGTCGCCCTCCTTCCCGATACGGGCGAACGATATCTTTCCACCCCGCTGTTTGACAGCCTTGAAAGGTGATTCTCCCGGAAGGAGGCGCGTAAAATGGCATGGCCTGGTACTATAACCGACACACTAATTGGGAAGATCTCCCGCCTGCACCCCTGCTTCAGCGGGGGAGCCAATATGAACAGGGGGCGCATCCATCTCCCGGTAAGCCCAGCCTGCAATATCCAGTGCAGGTTCTGCAAAAGAAGCTTCAACAAAACCGAACATCGCCCGGGTGTAACTGCCAGGCTTCTTACGCCCTCACAGGCCGCGCAGCTCGTGGACAAAGCGCTTGAATTGTGCCCCGAGATCACGGTGGTGGGCATCGCCGGGCCGGGCGACACGCTTGCCACACCCCATGCCCTTGAAACCTTCAGACTTGTGCACCAGCGCCATCCGGAGCTTATCAAATGCCTGAGCACCAACGGGCTGCTGCTTGAGCGGCATGCCCGGGACCTCTGGGATGCAGGGGTCCGGACAGTGACAGTAACGGTCAACGCGGTGGATCCTGAAATCCTTCAGTACATATGCTCCCATGTAGTGCTGGACGGCAGGCGCTATGAAGGCCTTATGGCGGCGAGGATCCTGATCGGGGCACAGAAACGCGGAATACGCAGGATGGCGGAGCTTGGGGCGATCGTTAAAATCAATACTGTCCTGATCCCGGATCTGAACGACTCCCATATCCCGGAGATCGCCCGGACAGCGGCAGAACTCGGAGCTGCCATCATCAATATTATTCCGCTGATACCCCAACACGAAATGGCGGACATGGAAGCTCCCGACTGCACCCGGTTAAATGAGGCGCGGGAGGCCGCTGAAGAGTTCCTTCCGGTTTTCCGGCATTGCCAACACTGCCGCGCAGACGCCTGCGGTATCCCAGGGAGGAGCGACCTGTCCCATCTCCTTTACGAAAGACATCAGAGTATACCTGAAACCTTTTCTCACGGCTGATCTTTATTTCAAGCACATGATGCGACGGAGGTAATGTATATGAGCAAATTCGTCGACAGGCCGCGGTATGCCTGCGCCCTTGGCGGGGCTCTTGCCACGCTTCGAGCCATACCGCGCGTGATACCGATTATTCACGCTTCCACGGGTTGCGGTCACAACCTTCATAACGCCATCAACCCGGGCGCCGGATATTTGGGCGGCGGCTACTGTGGGGGCCTTGCCCTTCCCAGCAGCAACGTGGCTGAACGTGACGTGGTTTTCGGAGGCGAAACCCGGCTTAAGGAGCAGATTGCAAGCACCCTTGAAATCATGGACGGCGACCTTTATATGGTCCTGACCGGCTGCATGGTCGAGATGATCGGTGATGACCTGGATGCGGTGGCATCGGAATTCGAGGACAGCGAAAAACCCGTTATCGCGGTGCATACTCCCAGTTTCCGCGGCAATTCCTTCACAGGCTATGAACTGGTCCTTGAGTCGCTGATCCGAAGGTTCATACCAAAACAGCCGCAAAAAGAGCCCGGCACAGTGAATGTGCTTGGTATTGTGCCCGCCCAGGACGTGTTTTGGAAGGGGAACCTAAGGGAGATAAAAAGGCTCCTTGAGAGATTGGGGCTTCGCGTCAACACCTTTTTCGGCGAGGGCGAGACCCTTGATGATATAAGGAATTCCGGTAAGGCTTCCCTGAACATAGTGGTTTCCGACGTGTATGGCATTGAAGCTGCCAGGGAATTCGAGGACATACACGGCATCCCGTATATCGTGACCGGTTTCCCCATCGGCGCCGACGCTGCCGGCGAGTTCCTGCTGTCGGTTGCAGACGCCCTCGGGATTGACGGATCACAGGCTGAAGCCGTGATTGAAAGCGAAAAGCAGGTCTATTACGAGTACCTGGAACGCCTGGCTGACATCTACAACGACCTCGACCTGCAGCGTTACGCAGTGGTGGTGGGCGATTCAAACTATGCCCCTGCAATCTCGCGGTTTCTGTCTGACGACCTGGGATGGCTTCCCGAGCTGGTTGTGATCACCGACTTCCTGGATGAATCGCAGAAGAACACCGTTGCCGGACGGTTCGATAATTTTGAGTCCGGT
Source organism: Clostridiaceae bacterium (assembly GCA_012719645.1). Classification (GTDB taxonomy): domain Bacteria; phylum Bacillota; class Clostridia; order DSM-8532; family DSM-8532; genus Thermoclostridium_A. The sequence goes on along the minus strand of JAAXZX010000029.1, from coordinate 6,288 downwards.
GTAAGGCCCAATGTAAGATTCGATACCGATGCTTCGTCGGTCAGAAGGTACATGGCCGAAATCTGGCCTCGCAACCGCAACGAGCGGTATTACGATTCGATGAGCCCCGCCGTGGTGGTGGGAAGCGTTTATGAAAGGGACCTGGCAGAAAGGTTCGGATTCCCGCTCCTGACAGTATCCTTTCCGGTTACGAACCGTGTGGTGCTAAACCGCGCCTATGCCGGAACAAGCGGCGCATTATGTCTTGCGGAAGACCTTTTCGGCATTCTGGCGGCAGGAAGATAGGAGGGTTTATATGAATTACCTTGACGCAAAATCAGCGCCCGCGCGCGAAGACAGGCTGAAAACCAACATCGCTTTCGGCGGCACATGCGCCCAGATAAGAGGCTGCATAAGGGCAGGATGTTTCTCTGGCAAAGGCTGCCTTAACCTTGCCGACAGGCGGTTTGCAGAAACACAGGGATGCCAGTTCACATTAAGCCTCGCCATACTCAATACCTTGCGGAATGCGGTGGTCATCATGCACGCGCCGATAGGATGCGGAGCCTGCAGTATAGGCAATGTAGGCGTCAACAAAACCTTCAAGCAGCTCAGGGACCCTTCCGCCGAAGGGGTCGTATGGCTTTCCACCAACCTTGACGAGGTTGACGTAATAAACGGCGGGGAGCGCAAGCTCCGGGAGGCCGTCCTTTACGCCGACCGCGAGTTCAGGCCCGAGACTATTATAGTAGCAAACGGCTGCGTCCCCGCACTTATCGGCGACGATATCGACAGCATCCTGGCAGACCTGGAAACCCAGACCGCAGCGAAGATCGTCCCAATCCACTGCGAAGGGTTCAAGACAAAGGTTATGGCAACCGCCTACGACGCGGTTTATCACGGCATCCTGAAAAAGCTCACAAAAAAGCCCGAAAGGCAGCAGTACCTTGCCGAATCCGACCTTGATAAGATCAGGGAGCAGTACCGCATCAGCCGGAATGTAAACGTACTGAACGTCAGTTCAATGAGCCGTCAGGACGAACTGGAACTGCAACGGCTTTTGAACGCCATAGGGCTGAATGTCACCTTCATCCCGTGCTATGCCGAGCCCGAGGATTTTGAGTATTCTCTGGAAAGCTCCCTTAATGTGAGCATCTGCGGCACGCACGACGACTATTTCGTGGAGCATATAAGGGAAAATTACGGTGTCCCGTTCCTGATCGACACCATACCCATCGGGCGGAAGAACACTGACCGCTGGATATTGAAAATTGCCGGGCATTTCGGCCTCGAAAAAGAGGCGCAAAGGCTTATCGAAGTTGAAAACAGGCTTCTGGATGAAAGCCTGAAGCCTTTCCGTAAAGTTCTTGCCGGAAAGCGCGCTTTCCTTGCCGGAGGCGAGGTCAGGATCGTCGCTACCGCCGAGATCCTGCAGGACCTCGGAATGGAGATAGTGGGCTTTAAAGCGCACCATTTCGACCGGTTCATCGAGCCCATGTTCGATTCCCTCGACAACGTGGATGATGTAGTGATAGACGTGGCCACAAACCAGCCCTTTGAGCAGTCAAACCTTCTGAATCGGCTGAAGCCCGACGTTCTGATAACCCATACCGGGGGCAACAACATATACGCTAAGCACGGGCTGCCCATCCTTCCACTGTTCGGGCCCAGTTACAACTATATGGGCTATTCGGGTGTCTTTGAGGTGGCAAGACGTCTCAACAGGGTCATGAGAAACTGCCAGTTCAACAAGAAGCTTTCCCGCTATACCAGGCTCCCGTTCAGGAAGGAATGGTACGAAAAAGATCCATTCGCCTATATCAAAAACCAGGACGCGGTGTGACGGGACGGAGGTGTCGGTGTGAAAAGGATAGGTCATACATATAAAGAAGAAGAAATGATAAACCGGACCAGGTTTGACCTAAGTACCCTGGTTCCAACCCTGAGCGCAGTTTTAGCGCTCCTGGTGCACCTTCTTGTTCCCAACAGCCCCAGGTATACACTAAAGCCCCTGCCCTACTTCACAATCCTTCTTGCAGGCGTTATCGCCGTCACGCTGGTCCTTGCGGCTCTGTCACTGTTCTCGCAGAGGGTCAGGGAAAGATACGCCTTCAAGTCCTGGTTCATCGCGGCGTTCCTGCTCCTTTTGAATCTTCTTAACATCGCCACGCTGAAGCTGATGCTCCTGCCTGTTATATACTTCCCGAACCCCGACCGGATTCTGAAGGTATTCGCGGACGACTGGGCTTTTATACTTAAATGCCTCGGATACTCGCTCAGGCTTCTGGTAACCGGGTATGCCATAGGCGCCCTGGCGGGGATGACCACAGGAATCCTTGTGGGCTGGAGCAGGAAGTGGAGCTATTGGGTCAACCCCCTCATCAAAGTCATAGGGCCGATTCCCTCAACCGCCTGGGTGCCCATCGCCCTCGTATCGTTTCCGACCACCTTTGCCGCCAGCGCGTTCCTTATAGCGCTTGCCGTCTGGTTTCCGACCACTGTATTGACAAGCTCGGGCATATCCAACGTCCAGAATTCATATTTTGAGGTTTCCAGCACCCTTGGGGCAAAGGTTATACATAAGATTTTCAAGGTTGCCCTGCCCGCGGCGGCTCCCAGCATCTTCGTAGGAATCTTCAACGGCACGGGCGCATCCTTCATCACCCTGATGACGGCAGAGATGATGGGGGTTAAATACGGCATCGGCTGGTACATCAACTGGCAGAAGGATATGCTCTCCTACGCCAATGTATATGCCGGGCTTATAGTAATCGCCCTGACCTTTTCCCTTATCATCACGCTCCTGTTCAGGGTGCGTGACCGTATCCTGGTCTGGCAGAAGGGGGTTATCAAATGGTAGAACGCTTAACAGGCGAGATTCGGGCCGAAAATCTCAGGAAGGAGTTCATCCGGCCCGACGGCCAGACGGTGGTTGCAATAAACGATGTGAACGTGGCCATAAAGGCGGGGGAATTCATATCGCTGATTGGCCCTTCAGGCTGCGGCAAATCGACATTTTTAAGGCTGGTGGCAGGACTTGCAAGGCCGGATGGCGGGTTTCTTCTGCTGGACGGTGTCCCAATCACAGGCCCCGGCTATGAACGCGGGCTCGTATTCCAGGACCCTACCCTTTTCCCATGGCTCACGGTTTTTGAAAACATCGCTTTCGGCCTCAAGGTGAGGAGCACTTACCATGATAAGAAGCAGGAGGTCCAGGACATGATACGCCTGGTCGGGCTGGAAGGTTTCGAAAAGGCTTACCCGCACCAGTTGTCGGGAGGAATGGCCCAGAGAGCTGCTCTTGCGAGGGCTTTGGTTAACCATCCCAAGGTCTTGCTTCTGGACGAACCCTTTGGAGCCCTTGACGCGTTTACCCGCATGAACATGCAGGATGAACTGCTCAGGATCTGGCAGGAGCGGGGCACTACCATGATTATGGTGACCCATGACGTTGATGAAGCTATTTACCTTAGCGACCGGATTATTGTGATGTCGCCGCGGCCGGCAAAAATTGAGTGCATTATTAACGTTGAGATGGGCCGTCCCCGCGGAAGGGATCTTCCAGACTTTTTGAGGCTTCGTGCCAGAATTCTTCAGATTCTTGATTTCGCCGGCAAACGGGAAGAGATTCAATACTACCTGTAACATCAGTTCCAGTAAATCAAATGGTAATGAAAGGAGTTTTTATTATGCGCACTACGAAGAAAAACAAGCGGCTTCTGTCCATTCTGTCAGTTATTCTCGTACTGGGATTATTGCTTACGGCCTGCTCCTCCCAGCCATCCCCGGCAGGTTCCCAGGCTACGCAGGATCCGTCGCCTTCGGCATCCGGTCAGCAGGCCTCCGGGCAGGACTCGGATATAGTTCTGCGTATCGGCTGGGGAGGAAGCCTGTGTGAAGCGCCGCTCCACATGGCAGTGGAAAAGGGTTTCTTTGACGAAGAAGGGCTCAAGTATGAGCTTATCAAACTGGCGCCCGGAACAGCCTTCGACGCTATCACCGCGAACCAGATAGACGCGTGCTTCGGGCTTCTGGCAAGCCTTGTACAGCCGCTTTCCAACGGGCTTCCCATAAAGATCACCACAGGCCTGCACACCGGCTGCGACAAGGTACTTGTAAAACCGGACTCGGGCATAAACGGGCCAAAGGATTTCATCGGCAAAAAGGTGGGCGTACCGAGCTTTACCTCAAGCCCGTACATCTACGCGAAGAGAGTTCTGGCCGACAACGGCGTGGACGTTACCGTAAAGAATTCCCAGGTTGAGTTCGTGGTATACGCAACGCCGGATCTCCCCATGGCGCTTGAAAAAGGAGCTGTGGACGCGATCGCCATGAACGATCCCACTGCCACTATCGCCGCAAGGGAGAACAACTTCATTGTAATCTTCGACTCGGCCATAGACGAGCCATACAAGGACCAGTATTGCTGCTCGGCCTATGTGCGGGAGAACATCGCGCGGGAGCATCCTGAAATAGCGGCGAAATACACGCGCGCCATGCAGAAGGCAAGCGCATGGGTACAGGAAAACAAGGATGAAACCGCAAGGATACAGGTGGAGAACAAATGGGTGGCGGGCGACGAGCAGGTTAACGCGGAAGTCCTGAAAACCTTCTACTATATCCCGTCCTACATCCAGGCTTACGAAATGTTCGGCCTGCTTTCTGACCAGCTTCAGAATGTGGGCATGCTTGAAGCCGATGTGGACACCAAAGCTCTCCAGCAAAACAGCTTTGTAAAGCTGGACAATCTGCCCTATGAATGAGCAGGGCAAATGTTTTGAACTGCAGCGGCCCGGTGCAGCTTTCAGGATTCATTAGTCGTTTCCGGCTTTACAGGATTCGGGTTGCCGGCAATGGCTGCGCCGGGCCGGGAAAGGAATCTCTATATGGATAAAAAATGGCGGATAGCCGTAGCAAGCCTTGACGGAAAGGTTATAAACGAACATTTCGGACGAGCCAGGGAGTTTTTCATAATAGATATCGCCCGGGACGGGTCGTACCAGTTGGTTGAAAGGCGTGCCGTCGTCCCGCTCTGCTCGGAAGGCGGGCATTCGGTTAAGGCCTTGGAAGCACATATCAACACGCTGCGCGATTGCGACGCCGTATTGGTCTCCCGGATTGGCATGGGGGCAAGGCGGGCCCTTGAACTGAACAGGATCCCGGTCTTTGAGCATCCCGGCTATATAGACAGCACCATGGCAAAGCTGGCTGTATACTTCGCAAAAACAAAACATAATGTTCCGGAGGAATGAATCATGGCAAAAAAAGCAACACAAATAGCGATATATGGGAAGGGCGGCATAGGAAAATCCACTACGACTTCCAATCTTTCTGCAGCCCTGTCGAAGCTGGGATACAGGGTGATGCAGTTCGGCTGCGATCCCAAAAGCGACTCCACAAACACCCTGCGAAACGGGACCTATATCCCCACCGTCCTTGACACGCTCCGTGAAAAGAGCACGGTAAATGCCCATGATGTTATATTTGAGGGGTTCAACGGCGTATACTGCGTGGAGGCCGGCGGACCCGCGCCGGGGGTTGGCTGCGCCGGACGCGGCATCATTACCGCGGTGGAGCTTTTCAAACAGCAGCGCATATTTGAGGAACTGGACCTCGACTTTGTCATATATGATGTTCTTGGAGACGTTGTGTGCGGCGGTTTTGCCGTGCCGATTCGCGAAGGGATCGCGGAACATGTCTTCACCGTTTCCTCGGCCGACTTTATGTCCATATACGCAGCAAACAACCTGTTCCGCGGTATACAGAAATATTCCAACTCGGGCGGCGCGCTTCTGGGCGGGGTTATAGCCAACTCCATCAACGCGCCCTATGCCAGGGAGATCATCAACGATTTCGTTGAAAGGACAAAAACCCAGGTGGTGGAATATATCCCCCGGTCTGTTACGGTAACCCAGTGCGAACTTCAGGGGAAGACGACCATAGAGGCAGCGCCGAATTCGGAACAGGCAAAGGTATATTTCAGCCTTGCGGAAAAGATAGCCAGCCATAAGGATTCCAAGACACCTCAGCCTTTGGGGATCCAGGAGCTTCGCAACTGGGCGGCCAGGTGGGGCGATTACCTGCTGGCCATTGAGACGGGTAGCATCAGGCCGGAACTCTCCGGCAACCTCTAGGGACAGGGAACAATTCCCTTGTCCCATTTTTAAACTTATTATTGCCCGTAAGCAATCGTTTCTCAAAACATTTCAAGAGCATATCCCCCGAAATGAATATGACGAATAGCACCCGTCCCAGCCTGCAACTCTGCTGTATCTGATTATCAGCACCGTTATAAGAATAGCGACCCTG
>JAAXZX010000028.1 GCA_012719645.1 Clostridiaceae bacterium | reverse complement strand
TTGAACCTTTCCATTTACACCATTCTTCTTTCAATATGGCATATTCGTAAGTATCAAGCCATATTGGCGCACCATTGCTATCGGTTTTAAAATAGATATTTTGCAATAGTAAGCCCTCACGTCTCATATGTAAGCGTTCAAGTAACTTCCAGGAACTTCATTCTGTGGATTACACATGGCTATAATACGCCTTGCTCCCAAATGTGTGAAGGCATAGTCAAGTAAAGCTTTCACACCCTCTGTGGCATAGCCTTTGCCCTGGTACTTCCTGTTAAATACATATCCTAATTCCCATGTATCAAAGTAGCCTTTGCACAGATAAAGGTTTCCTATTAACTTTCGGTTTTCCTTCAGGCAAACCGCATAGAAAGACTCATCCTTTGACCTTTTGGCTGCTTCTTCCTTAGCCTGCTCTTCTGAAAAAATATCATATGGTTCATATTTGACAACTTCTTCATCTGACAGGTATTCGTATAAATCCTGCCAATCATTTTGGTCAAACCTTCTGATGATGAGTCTGTCTGTAATAATCTTTTCCATAACAATCTCCTTAACCGTTCATTCAGGTTCATTTCAGAGCATTATCTACTTTTTCCTTTATACTGTTCACATGTTTCCCAAGTTCAATGATATTGTCAGCAAGGCTTTTTTGTTTTGATTGATTTGATTTTATAAGGTATTCCGATTTATCGGCAAGCTTTTTAATCTCATCTGCAACAACTGAAAATGTCTTTCCGAATTCCCCTGCATGCGCAGATTCTATTGCTGCATTCAAAGATATGAGCTTGGTTTGCTGAGAAATCAGGTCCAAATCATGCGCAGAGCTTTTCAGGTTCTCAACCTGCATAGACATCTGCGCAATCTGTTCCCCGAGGGATTGGAACAGGTCATCGAATTCCTGCCTGCCCGATTTCAGCTTCGTGCGCGCATAGTATATGCAGTTTCTGATATCGTTGTTTCCCATTGCAACCGCTTCCGCGAATTTTCTGCACCCGCCGTAACCGCACGAATAGCAATTGATATTTCTCGTTTCCTCGGTATCTTTTCCAAGTTCCATAAATATATCATCAATGCTCCTATGAAACTCGACAGAAACATGCTCGCTCTTATCGGCATATACCCGTATAAAATCATCAAGCTTGAGTTCGCTGTCGAATTTCGAAAACAATGATGAATCCTTCTGATCCTTATGCTTTTCCAAAAATTCATTCTTGAGCTTATTAGTATTGTAATCCACATCGTCTATATCCGCACTATTTTCCGCAGCTGTTCCCATATTACACCCATGTTTGCAGTTCAGCACGTCGACGAGCAGCGGCACGTTCTTTTCCTGAGACAGCCGCTTCTCATATTGTCCGAAGTAATCCAGAACCTCATCTATGCCTTCGACCTGTTTTACCCAGACGTTGCTTCCCATGTAGAATTCCACGTTCTCCCTAAGCCCCCCGGGACGGCTGAATGCAAATCCCAGGTCGCAAGGAGTATTGTCAAAATCTGCTGATGGATAACTTGACAGGTCGATTCTTTTCTTGCTGATATATTCTTTGAGTTTTGCTATTGTAACGTTGTATTTTATCATGCCATATGTATCATCATCGGAGAACTCAATTGTTTTGGCGATACACGGCGATATGAAAGCAAGGTTGTCATCGATATTTTTGTATTTTTTCAGGTAAATAGCGGCACACATTGCCGGGCTTTGGACAGGAGCCAAATAGGGTAAGAGCTTCGTTTGATAGTGCTGTATATACGAAACAATTACAGGGCAAGGCTGCGCGATCATTGAGGAGATATGCTTTTGTTCTATTGCCTTCAGGTAAGCCCAGGTCGTTATATCTGCGCCGAACGACACATCAAAGATCAGATTGACGCCTGATTTTTTCAGCAGTCCCAGCAGTTTTTTGTAATCGTGAAAATTATTGCGTACGGCAGGGGCTACGAGTACAGAGATCCTTTCTCCCTTTTCCAGTCGGTCAAAAAATTCATCGGTATCGTCAAAATAGTATCTCGCCCCATGGTCGCAGACCCTTATGCATTCCCCGCATTGTATACATCTGGGCGCATTGATGAATATTTTATTCTTCCCGTCAATTACTTTTGCATCGTTGGCATTCACCGGGCATTTTGCGATACATTTGTTGCAACCCATACATTTTTGCTCGTCGGTTTTAATGATTGACTTCTGCATAGTCCACCTCGCTACTCTTTTCAAAATGTGGTCTATAGCTGTAATATGGTTGACATATATATAATCGGTAATACACCTTTTCTATTTTTACCCAATTCTTACTGCCTGAAATCGGGCTGATCAAACTGATCATGCCATATGCATATCCATAGCAGAACGGCAGTATTGAATTTTTCGGATGCCTTGCCCAATCTTGAGATGTTATGTGTGTTTCAGCGCAGGATCATTTTACAGTGTTACAATATACTTAAGCCTGTCATTTGGGGCAGGTTTTCCATACACATAAATACATACCGTGGACGTGATGTTTTATGGAACGTAAGATCGAAGAGTTCATCAAGGCTTACATAAGGTCCGACAAGAATACAATGAAGATGATCGACAAGCCTGCCTTCGGGGAGCCTGCCATAGGTTTCAGCAATGCCGATGACGAGTTGTACAGTTTCTACAAGCAGCATATCGACCCCCGGTTTTACAAGCTGCCCGCGGAGTGGCTTGAGGAAGCCTACGGTCATCCCTTTGATTCCAAAAATGTAAGCGTCATCAGTTGGGTTCTGCCCCAAACCGAGGAAACAAAGAAACTGAACCGTGAGCAGACAGACTGTTCAACCATGGAATGGCAGATGGTCCGCGTCTACGGCGAGGAGTGCAACCGAGGTCTTGCAAAGGCGCTTGAGGAATACCTTAAGGAACTGGGGTATGAAGCTGTTGCTCCCATGTGCAGTAACAAGTTTTCCTGGGCGGACTCGGACAAGTTCTACCAGATATCCAACTGGTCGGAACGCCATACGGCATTTATATCCGGGCTTGGCGCCTTCGGTCTGTGCGACGGTTTGATCTCGGTCAAGGGCAAGGCCATGCGCTGCGGCTCTGTAATCGTCAATTGCAGATTGAAAAAAACACCCCGTAAATATCAGAAATACAACGAGTATTGCAAAGCCAAGGATGGATGCACAGCCTGTATCAGGCGCTGTCCTGCAGGCGCTATTACTCCTGAGGGGCACGACAAGGCAAAATGCGTCAGGTACCATAAAGAGGTCATAGCAAAGATCTGCCATGACCGTTATGGTTACGACGGATACTCAGTATGCGGCCTGTGCCAGACGGGAGTGCCCTGCGAGTCCGGTATTCCCTGACAGAAACATACTGCCGGGTGTATTCACTGAGAGGCACTGTTAAGAGCGTTCTCTATTGCCTTAAGTATAACTTTGCTGCTGGAAGTGGCGCCGGAAACCGTATCCACATCCAGGGACCGTGCTTCAACGACCTTGTCCGGAATTATTTCCGCAGGCTTTCCTCTTCCATTATTGTGCTCCGTGAGCTCAATGCTCTCTATCCTGTGGTTTTTTACTGTAACGCGAACCTTAGCGGAAACCAGCTTTGCATCATAATATCCGGTATAAACCCCGTCCTCAATCTTGGACAAATCAACATCCGATATGGAAATTGCATCAACCTGTGCCTTATAGGCATTCAAATCATTTATTAACTTTACCCCGATGAATATCCCCGCGATAATTATAACCAGCACAAACAGCATCAGGACTTTTTTCTTCTTCATAAGCCTGCCTCGCTCACTTCAATATTTGTACACCCGATAATACGTAAAAAATAACCGTTTGTTTATTAAATCGCTGCTTATTTGAGCGAGGCTTCAGATTCACTGAATCCTGGATGCTTCGCTGCAGATCCGGTGAAATTGTATTACGGAGCTTTTGCAAATACAAATATGCTGTTGTACGAACGAAGCTTGTAATAAAAAAAGCCACAAGAACCGTCCCTGTGGCTTCCCGGAAGAACCGTCCCCGTGGCCAGGCTAATGCAAATTTCTCAGCTTTTTTATTGAGTTTCTGTCCTGGTGCAGTATTTCGCCGGCTATATCGCGGGATTTCTCGTCCAGGTCCCCCCTCAGCACTTTCTCGGCCATATTGACGCCCTTGGTTTCCCCTTCTATGGCCTTTTCAATTATCTCTTCGGTGCCTGCATCGGGACCCAGATCCATGTTCAGCTTCATTTCTCCCATAGTTCCCTTGATACCAAGGTTTTCTTCCGGGCATCCGCCGATCTCCTGGATATAGTCGGCAAGCTTCTCAATATTCTCCCTGTGCTGTTTTTGAACATCCTTGAAGACTTCTTTTACTTTTTCATCCTCCAGCCTGGATATGAAGTTGTTGAAGCTCTCAACAGCCATGTACTCTCCCTGTAAAAGCTGATTGAGAGACTGTATGGTTTCATGACGCTGTTCCACTGATAAAACCTCCTGCATGATGGATACCAAATGGCTGGATCTTATCTTTCCCTTTGTTCGATTAAATAATACCCCGCAGAAAAAGCAAACCAGCGGAACCGTCCCCTTGGTTCGGACCAGCGGAACCGTCCCCGTGGCTAGCGCATATCCATGCCTGTCTTTATAAAGCGGAACATGCGGTCAGCGGCGTCATAAAGCAGTTCCTCGGCGTTGGACAAAGCCTCCTCAAGGGGCATGGCGCGGTTTACCGTTGTCATGATGCTGTTTATCCCATAATCATAGACCGCTTTGGCATTCGTGCCCATGATGCCCGCTATGGCCACCACCGGGACATTCTTGCCCATGCAGTGCCTGGCCACGCCCACAGGCACCTTGCCGTACACCGACTGCTCGTCAATCCTGCCCTCCCCTGTGACCACCAGGTCCACATCATCAAGAAGGCTGTCAAAATCGATGAAGTCCAGTATAGCCTCTATGCCCGGCTTCAAAACGGCGCCGAGGAATCCTGTAAGCGCGGCTCCCAGCCCGCCTGCCGCTCCTGACCCCGGTATCATGTCCGGGTCAATACCCAGCTGGTTCTTTATCACCCGGGCATAGTTTTTCATTCCATTCTCCAGGATCTCAAGCATCTCCCCGGTTGCTCCCTTTTGCGGTCCATAAACATAGGTTGCGCCCCGGGGCCCGGTCAGCGGGTTGTTCACATCGCAGATAACAGTTATCCTGCTCTCCCTGATCCTCGGGTCCAAACCATCCATGGCTATTTGCCTGATTTCGGAAAGGTACCGGCCGCCGAAACCTACATTCCTTCCTTCCCCGTCAAGAAACGCTATCCCAAGTGCCTGGGCCATTCCCATGCCCCCGTCATTGGTCGCGCTTCCGCCAATCCCAATGATGAACTCCCTGATGCCTTCGTCCAGCGCGGCCCTTATAAGTTCGCCGGTACCGTAGGTTGTGGTCAACAGGGGATTCCTCCGGCTTTCGTCCAGGAGAGGAAGACCGGAGGCCTGGGCCATCTCGATAATCGCTGTCCTGTTTTCGGTAATGCCGTACCTGGCCTTTACGGTCATCCCTTTAAGCGGACCCGTGACTTCCGCATACCTGTACACACCGCCCAGGGCGGTGATCAGGGCTTCCACGGTCCCCTCGCCCCCGTCGGCGATGGGCACTTTAATCACCTGAAGATCATTAAAATGGAGCCTTGCCGCCTTTTCAAGAATTTCAATCACCTGAAGTGAAGATAATGTACCCTTAAAGGAATCCGGAGCGAAAACAAACTTCATGCCTGGTTACCCCCATGAAACTGTTTATATATAGACTATACATAATTGGGCGGCTGTTGCCAACATCCTGGGCCATGAGCGAATGTGAGCATGTGAAAAAATATAACTGCGAAGTATATTGACATAAAGTTTACTGGAAATCAACTCGATTAATTATATAATGGAGGTGTAAATACAAAAAGCTGCCGCATCTTGTTGTTTATTGTGACAAAACTCATAAAAATGGGTATACATAATAAGACAAGAACAGGTGTATATTGCCTTTCTCTTTTTATCACTAATTAATGAATCCAAGGAGGATCTTATGATGGGGGGAGAATCTCAGAAAGTACTTACCGGCAAGATAAAGGCCAAGGTACCCATGTTGATTAACGCGTCAGCCATCTGCATCCTGCTACTGCCCGTACTCTTGATTAAGCTTCTGGTCAGCGGCGAAATCTTGGCAAGCATGGCAGCCCAGCCAATCAACATCATCACTGTCTTTATCATCCTCGCTATCATTGCTGCAGCATCTCTACTGGTGATTATTTCCAGGTTCTTCTCATCGCTGGAGATTATCAACAGCCATGCGACGATGCTGGCTTCGGGAGAATTGAACATCAGCGATATAAGGATGGAAAACACAAAAGGACTTCATGTACTGACAAGAGCTTTCAACGATATGAAATCAAACCTCCTGCGCTTTATTGAGATGACCAAGGGAAATGTGATAGTTCTTTCCGATTCCATAGACAAGCTGTCCAAGAGCATAGAAATGAGCTATAAAGGCAATGAGCACATTGCCATGAACATCAACCTTGTGGCTGAAAAAGCCCAGGAACAGCTGAAGATAGTTAACAAGACCATTGAGAGCATAAATGGCATCAGCACACGGGTTGAAGCCATCGCCGCAAGCATCGCAAATATCGAAGACTATGTGGAGGACAACGTAAAGATCACAAAAGCCGGAACCGAGCACATGGACAAGTTCTATGAACAGCTCAACATCATCTCGGAAAACATGAACAATACCCACAAGTTTTTTGAAAACCTCAATTCCGAGATCAAGGAAATTACAGAGGTAAGTGAGTTCATCATCAAGATCAGCGAGCAGTTGAAGCTGCTGGGAATAAACGCCTCGGTTGAAGCCTCGAAGGCCGGTGAATTCAGCAAGGGATTCACTGTGGTAGCCAACGAGATAAACCAGCTTGCTGCCAAGACCAAGGAAGGTATTGCAAGGATCAGGTCCATAGTCGAAAGCATAATCAAGGGCAGCGGCATAGTCAGTGAAAGCATCGGCCGCAGTGTCAGCAGCTTCAACGAGAGCAAGGAAACCTTCAACACCGTGAAGGAATTCTTCCATACCATAAACAGCCAGAGCACCATGCTGAACGAGGGCATGAGAGATATCTATACAGAGATAAGCCAGATCAACAACTTCACCAAGGAAACCAGCGCCAGGGGAGAAGCCCTGCACTCGGCTTCCAATGAGATCTCCTCAAAGACGCAGGAAATAGCTGCGGTAACAGAGGAAGAGCTTGCCGAACTTGAGGAGATAAAACAGAACACTCAGAAACTGAATAACATGCTTACCAACATCCAGAACCTGACACGCAAGTTCAGGACATCCATCATGCCGGTTGCCCAGAGCAGCCCGAGAAAACTCAAGATCGCGCTGCTGGCGCCAGCGGACCATGCCTTCTGGCTCTCTGTCCGGCAGGGTGTTCTGTATGCCCAGAAGGAGCTTGCCGACAAGAATGCCCATGTTGAATACTTCGGATTTCCTCCCGGCTATACCCAGGATGATTTCATGGAAGCCCTCAACAATTGTATAAAGGAGGGCTATGACGGCTTTGCCGCCCCCGGTTTCTTCGGGGATTCCTTCCCTGTTTTCAACAGGCTCTCTTCAAAAGGAATACCGGTTATAAGCTTTAACCATGATTTCCCGCGTGATGTAAAGAGGCTGGCTTATTACGGACCCGATACATACCAGCAGGGCGTTGAAGCCGCAAAGCTTATGTACAATGCCCTGAACGGAAAAGGAAACGTCCTCGTGGCACGCAGGGAAAGCGGCACGGGAACGGGTATCCACGAACATCGCTCCAAGGGATTTGAAGACCAGCTCAAGAATTACAGGGGCATGAAAGTTGTCGGGCATGTGGCCGTGGAAGACACTTTTGAAACGGTTTACAGCGCGGTTAAGGAATTCCTGAGCAGAAACAAGGATGTGGACGGCATCTTTGTCGCGGGCGGCGGGCCGACGGGAGCTGCCAGGGCTATCGTTGAAGCAGGCCTTAAGGGCCGAACCAAGGTGGTTTGCTTCGACCATGACAAGGATATATTCAATGCCATCAGGGACGGCATCATATATGCGGCTATCGGGCAGGATCCCTTCGGACAGGGACACGATCCCATTATCTATATCTTCAACTACCTGGTAGCGGGGCAGAAACCGCCCAGGGACCATATCCCCACACGATTCGATATTGTTGACCAGAACAATGTGGATGACATCCTGGAATCATAAGCCTTCCGGACAGGAAAGCATGAATACGCGGTCAGCAGCAATATGAAAAAAAGTGGCGTTGAAACGCCACTTTTTTTACTCCTCGATATGGATTACGCTGACGGGACAGCTGTCCGCAGCCTCCCTGGCCGCGTCTTCTGCTTCCTCGGGAACTGTGTCCACGTAGGCTTCAGCCAGGTCGTCATCCCCCATCCTGAAAACTTCGGGGCATATGTTCGTACATAACTCGCAGGCTATGCACCCATCCTTGTCTACCCATGCTTTCATGGAAATCACTCTCCTCATAAGGTATTATAACCTGAAAACATCATATCATATCATGCCTAAAATAAGCCAGAACAATAGGACAAGCATCTGAATACATGACATAAACTAAACCAGCCAGCCGGTAAGCCTTACTGGTCCATATGCACGAGCTCGGTGGAATAATCGGTGATCTCAAACCATCCGTCGTTCTCTATGAAATTGGCCACCGCGGCAAGCATGCTGTCGGCATGGGCGGACTCATTGGAAACACAGGCAATGCCTATTTCACAGTGGTTCCATGAATCGAGGGCGCCGGTTTCGGCGACCGAAACATTAAACTTGTTCTTCAGCCGTTCTACCAGGCTTTTCACCAGGCGGCGCTTGTCCTTCAGGGACTGGGGATCGCTGGAGAACAACCGGACCTTCATGATGCCGATAACCATTGCTGACCACCCCCCGTTTCAGGTGTCATGAAAACTCAATCAAACTTATCATGTATTGATTATAATTCTTCAGCCGGAAATGTAAACAACCTGCCGGGTAAATTATCGATAAAACAACAGCCCCTGTTCCTGGCTGCAAAATACGCCATCAGGAACAGGAGCCCGAATTCTGTGTCTTTACGGCATTACCCTTATTTGTATAACTGCCGCTTGTCGATAACCCGTTTTGCCTTGCCCTCGCTTCTCTGGATGGTCTTATGCTCAACAAGGCGCACTTTCGCATGGATGCCCAGAGTGGATTCAATATCATCCCTTATGGTTCTCTCAAGGGCTTCCAGCTTCCTGATCTCGTCCGAGAACAGGCCATTGGTCACTTCGATCTGTATCTCCATTACGTCAAGGTTGTCCTTGCGGTCAACGACGATCATATAATGGGGCTCAACCTCGGAGTATTTCAGCAGAACAGATTCCACCTGGGACGGGAAAACATTTACTCCCCTGATGATCAGCATATCGTCGGAACGGCCTGTTACCCTGAGCATCCTCGGGCTGGTCCTCCCGCAGGGGCATTTTTCCCAGTCAAGTATCGTCAGGTCCCTTGTCCTGTAGCGGATCAGCGGAAGGGCTTCCTTTGTTATACAGGTGAAGACCAGTTCGCCTTTCGAACCTTCAGGCAGTACCTCTTCGGTCACGGGATCGATTACCTCGGGTATGAAATGGTCGGCCATAATATGGAGGCCTGTCTGGCACTCGCAGTCCATGGCCACCCCGGGCCCGATTATCTCGCTCAGGCCATAGATATCGTAAGCCTTTATACCAAGTCGTTCCTCGATCTGCCTTCTCATTTCCTCGGACCAGGGCTCGGCGCCAAATATTCCTACCCTGAGGGACAGGTCCTCCTTCTTAACACCCAGCTCGGCCATCTCATCAGCTATGTAAAGCGCATAGGATGGCGTGCAGCAGAGGACGGTAGCCTTGAAATCCTGCAGGAGCTGAACCTGGCGTTTTGTGTTGCCGCCTGAGACGGGCACCACTGTCGCTCCGATCTTTTCTGCCCCGTAATGGAGCCCGAGGCCCCCTGTAAACAACCCATATCCATAGGCCACATGCACGATGTCCTTATCTGTTACGCCTACATTGACCAGGGATCGGGCTATGCATTCTGCCCAGACCCCAATATCATTTTGCGTATATCCCACCACGGTCATCTTGCCGGTGGTGCCCGATGAGGCATGGATCCTTACAACCTGGTCCATGGGAACCGCAAACATGCCATAAGGGTAATTGTTGCGCAAATCGTCCTTATAGGTAAACGGAAGCTTCTTCAGGTCTTCAATACCGTTGATATCATCGGGCGTTACCCCTGCGCGCTTCATCTTTTCAGCGTAGTAGGGCACGTTTTTGTAGACCCTTTCAACAGTAGCTTTCAGCCTTTCACCCTGAAGTTTTTTCAATGCTTCAATGTCCATGGTTTCAATTTCGGCGTTCCAATATCCTGCCATCTGATAACCCTCCACTCCTACATATTATTTCCTCATAGTTCTGCCAGTTGGTTCTTGGCAAATGTTCCAACATTATTTGCCGCGTGTATATCAAAAAAGCCCTTCGTCCCTGTATGGGACGAAAGGCTTTCGCTTTCCGCGGTACCACCCAAATTCGCTGCATAAGCAGCACACTCTGCCAGGTACGGGATGCTGTCGATCCGATACCCTCCTCCAGTAACGCGGAGACACGCATCGGCCTACCACTTGACGCTTCAGCCGATGAGCTCGGGAGCGAACTTCGGTATAGTTTGCGTGAGGGCGCTTTCAGTCCGGGCGACCCATCCCTGGACACGCTGAATTATACCTACTTTTCTCCGTCATCGCTTGTTCATTTTCCGATAATTCTACCATCAAAAAACGGTAGTGTCAATACCTTACCACCATCAGGAACCATGAGCCAAGGTATACCAAAACTTTCTGGAAAGCGGAATAACTCCCGCAGCCAAAAGGCGCGGGAGTGTTTCGCCGGTTAGTACAAATATGCCTGGTCAATATAGTACTTGCCCTCGACTTTTTTAACCTCGACGTAGTCCTTATTGCCCTCAAATTCGATTTCCACTTCGTAATATAAGATACCGTCTTCCTCGCCAATTTCCTCAGCTTTTCCAACCTTGACTTTCTTTCTCCAGTTTTCGCCGCCATAGTTTTCGAACGCCATGGCCAGCCTTTCAAGATCTTCCTGGAGATATTCCTCGTCATACATATCCAGTATCTCACGGCGTGCTTCCTCATCGACGCAGTTTAGCATCTTCTTTAAATCACGCTCATAAATGGCATCAAAGTAATCGTTTACTACGGCGGCTGCGCCTCCGCCTCCACCTCCGCCGCCGATGCCTGATGAAACAAACGCGTCCGCGTAATCGCTGTCCAGATAGTACTTTCTCTTGACCTTGATAACGGGAATAGTATCATCCTCGCCATCCAATGAAACTTCTACCTCATAATATACGACATCGTCATCTTCGTCCACTTCTTCAGCGTCTCCGATTTCAACCTTCTTTCTCCAGTTTTTGCCGAACTCATCGTTAAACTCTTCATCCCATGCTTTGAGCAGATCCTCCAGTTCGTCTTCGTCGACATTATCCAGAAGTTCATCTGCAGCATCCTTCTCCAGGCAGTTTAAGAATTTATCGACATCCTGCTTGTCGATGGCATCAAAGAAATTATTTATCAGGCTTTTTATACTTCCTGAACTCCCTCCGCCCCTGTCGCTTCCACAGCCTGCAAGGCCAAACGTCAAAACAATCGCCAGGATAACAGAAATAACTGCTATTCTCCTCCTGAACATCACGATAAACCTCCTGAAAATTGTCGGAAAAATGAAATTACTCCCGCATCAAAAAGGCGCGGGAATTGTTTCACTGGTTAGTATATAAATCCATCGTCAATATAGTACTTGCCCTTGACTTTTACAACATCGATGTAGTCTTCTTCGCCGTTAAACTCAACTTCCACTTCGTAATATGTAATACCGCCATCCTTGTCAACTTCCTCGGCCTTTCCGACCTTGATTTTCTTTCTCCAGTTCTTGCCACCATATGCCTTGTACATCTCGTCCAGCATTTCAAGCTGTTCTTCAATCTCATCATCGTCATACAAATCCTGTATATCTTCGCGTTTTTCCTTCTCGAAGCAGTTAAGAAACTTCTTTACATCATGCTTCTCGATGGCATCAAAGAAATCATTTACTACGCCGGCTGCGCCTCCTCCGCCGCCGCCGCAGGCTGTCATGGTCAATACGAAAGCCACCACCAGGATAAGTGATATCGCAGCGGCTATTCTCTTCCTGTTTGCCATAATACCAAAATCCTCCTTAAAAACTAAACTCATTGCCCATCACAGGAGCAGTTCAACAAAATTGTATACTCCCATACCCGGAAAAGTCAACCATAATATGCCTCTATCACAATTTGTTGACTAAAAAAAATAATAAAACACTCCACACATTGTGTGGGGCATTGGTCATCTGTCGTCATCAATAATCAAAATTTTCTTCGTCAATATAGTACCTGTCTTTGTTATCCTTCTTTATATAGAGGTATCCGTAGAAGTCACCGTCAATTTCTATGCTGACACGGTATGTACCTTTACCGGCACTCTGCCTCTTGCCTATTTCAAGATCCTTAAGCCAGGACTTGCCGTATTCGTCTACCAGGTCATCCTTAATATCTTCCAACGCTTCCTTGATATCACTCTCATCTTTTCTGAGGTCCTTCTGGGCATCCTTGTCAAACAGCTTGATCATAGCGTTAACGTCTTCTTTATTGACAGCTTCATAATAGGCTTTGACAAGATCTTTATAATCCTTGTATCCCCCACCGCCGCCGCCGGACAGCAGCAGAATCAGCGCAATAACAAGGACAGCAGCCACTGCTACCACTACTATTACGGGATTGAATTTCTTGTCAGCGGTCGCCGGAACTGATACCGGAGCGGTATTCGGCGCAGCCTGCGGGGCTTCCTGGGCTGGCGCGGTCACCGGCTGTTCGGCTGCGGGCTGAGCAACTGGCTCCTGGGCAAGCTTTGCGCCGCAGGAAGTGCAAAACATCGCACCATCGGCAACTTCTTTCCCACAATTGGTACAGAACATGCGAAAAACCTCCTTATTTATTATGACCATAGCAAAAACTACCTTGTCAGACTGATTATATCCTCATATAAACACAGTGTCAACCTCAAAAGGCCGATAAATCTTATCTTTTGCCATTAGCAGCCTTTCATGCAACCTGATATAATAAAGCCAGAACCGGTGATAAAAAATAAAGATTATTACCGGAAAATACCCTGCGGAGGTTTGCCATGAAGCGTGTATCATTCCTGGTTGTGCTTTTCCTTACCATCCTGTCCCTCGTCCTGAACGGATGCTCTGTCAGGCTGGCCCGTCATGAAGCTGTCAGCAGGCAGGACGAAGGTTCGGTCTTTATGTGGGAGGTAAATGCAAAAGAGGGTGACGGAAAGCTCTATCTTTTGGGTTCCATACATGTGGGGACCGATGATATGTATCCCTTAAACCCCATCATAACAGATGCTTTTGATAAATCGGACGCGCTGGCGGTTGAGTGCGATGTCACAACACTTTACCAGAGGTCCGATTACCTAAAACTTATGGAAAAGCTCATGTACACCGATGGCACCACCGTAAAGGACCACATACCCGAAGACCTGTACAATAAAACCGATGCCCTGCTTAAGGAGAAAGGCCTTTCAATACAGTTTTTCTCGCTTTATAAACCCATTATCCTGGCCCAGAACATCTCCAACCTCATGCTGGATGAATGGGGATACTCATCCAACAACGGTATTGACATGCACTTTATCAGCCTGGCCAAAGAGAGAGGCATGGAGATCATTGAAATCGAGTCGGTTGAATTCCAGTTTGATATGCTGGGCGGATTATCCGATGATATCCAGGTAATGGAGCTCAGGCACACCATAGAGGAAATGGATGCCTACAGGAGCCAGCTGGAAGACATGTTCAGGTTCTGGGTTTCCGGCGATGTAAGGAGCTTTGAAGAGTTCATTACCTCGGAGGATGACTCATTAACCCCTGATGAGATGGAATTGTACAGGGAATATGAGAAGATAATGTTTGACGACCGCAACCTGTATATGGCAGATAAGGCCGAAGAATACCTGAAAACCGGGAAAACCATCTTCTATGTTGTGGGCGCCGGCCATATGGTGGGTGATACCGGCATAGTCAAGCTTCTTCGGGACAGGGGGTACACCGTTGTACAGAAATAAAAGCGTGGCCACAGCCGGCATAGGCTCACGGCAGAACCACCTCCTCGAACGCAGCTTTACTGGCAGCCGGGAACCCGTTGCAGGCATAGTAGTACAGGTCCTTCGACGGGCAGGCCAGGTTGGCGTAAACAGTTCCGGAGTCCCCCAGGTCCTGCTCCACTTTCGGGTCTGAAAGGATCCGGATATAATCCCGGTATGGGTCTTCAATTCCATGGGCGGCCAAAAGTTCCTCCATGCGTTTCTGGCGGCTGACCGATGTCGGGTCGCCATTTTTAGCACCCCTGGGCGCCATGGTGGCAGTATAATGATTGGTACCGGTGATGAAGGCTTTACTGGTTTGCCTTTTGACATAGCCCCTGCAGGTGCATTCATAGACCGCATAGGTATTGTTCTTGCCGTCGACGGCAAAAAGGTTCATCCCGCCATTCCGGACAGTGGCCTGCAGCATCTTTTCAACATCGCTGATACAGCAGCAGTTCTCAAGGGCCATGCGGATAAAGACGAACGGCGGAACGGATTTCTCCTCGGGATCCGGTTCATCCCAGGCCGGAAGATGGTTATAGTGGAGCCATAGCTTCCTGAGATTAAAGCCCGTGTGTGAGAACAGGGAGCCTTCCTGTCCGAAAATCACCACCGGAATGCGGGACTCCTTTTCAATGACATTTATATTCCTCCACAGGCATGGTCCGGCATGGTCGAAGTTTCTTCCAACCCAAACCGTGTCATTCATGCAGGCGATAAAGCCCGAGCAGCCGTTGGTAACGAACCGGTCGCAGTATATCCACTGGGCTATCCTGTCAAGCTTCACCGCTGAACCGTAAGCCAGGCTTTCCACTTCCAGCTGGTATTCCTCCGGAAGTCTTGACAGGCACGCCAGAGCCTCTTTTCCCAGCCTGTTGCAGTCAAGGTGATAAGCCCTGTCAACGGCTTTAAGAAAATTATCTATAATGGACTTGAACCGGCCTTTCAGATGTTTTCCCATATACAGACCGATTTCACAGCCGTTGCCCCTGAACCTCCGGATCTGGTAGCCTCTCATCCCGCACCCCTCCTACCTATTCATATGCATGGAAGTATAAAATAAATATGAATTTATCCGGGCAGAAAAAAAGGTCCCCTCCCCTGATGTTCCGGGAGAGGACCGCCATATTCTCATACTTCCGCATTGTGAGGTTTTTACGGGGATTTGGCTACCTTATGGTAATCAGGACAACCTTGCCGCCATAGTTGACGGGTTTGTCCAGGTAGACTGTTATCTGCCTGCGGTTGTCGCCCTTTTGAATCTCGGATGTGCCGGCAGCCACCCATTTCTCGCCGTCATATTTCAGGATGGAAACATCGCTTTTATACCTGTAAGTTACTCCCTTCATCCTGATCCTTGAAGAATCCACGGCCTCCACGATGTTTCCGGATACCGCGGATGAGACGCCGTATTCAATACCTGTAACGGCGGCGCCGTTGAACCTGACTCTAAGGACCTGTCCCACGTAAATGACTGCATCATCATTAAACGTATAGACATACTCATTGCCCCTGATCATCATTTTGGCTATATTGACAGTTCCGGACATGGGGTTGTATGTTGAGGAAACATTGGTAACAAAGCCATAGGCCACTCCCTGGTCCAGGATATTGTCAAAACAGATGACATCGATATCCTGGAAATCTCCTGTCCTTCGCAGATACAGCAGCCTGCCCGGCTGGATGTCGCCATCGGGAAGATCGGACCACTTCAGGACGGAAGCAACGCTGTCAGTGCCATATACATTATCTATCAGGTTGAAAATCACCACATCATTGGTTACCATGGAATAGTCCAGCATCCGGTTCTCCTTGTCGATGCGTGAAACGCCCGGCTTTCCATAGTCCAGGTGTATCAGCCTGACAGTGTCGTAATCATTATGGCCCTTGCCGGCCTTTATGATCTCATATCGCGCGATCCTTCCCTTTTCACTGATCTCGCTGTTTTCGGTCAGGTAGGTCTTCTTCGTACCGTCGGCATGAAGCAGGGAAACATAATGAAGGGTTTTCCCGTAATCCTCGGTCTCGGTTGATTTCCTGTCATAGGCATTGAGTACCAGCACGAAGTCCCTGTTGTCGGAATCGCCTTCCAGGATAATATCTATAGCCTTTCCGTCACCGGCCAGAAGCACCCTTGCTCTCTGGTCGACTTCCGCTCCTCCCTGGCCAATGATCTTCTCGATAGGAAAATCATCGGACAAGGGGTAACTTATACCTTCAATCTCGATAAACCTGGGAGAAATCTTGTTGGGCAGTATGGCCGTAATCTCACCCGATACGCTGTTGGAATAAATGATGACATAAGGGTTACTGTTCCATATGTCGGTGACCTCATAGACCACGTCCTCGCTCTCGATCTGCGAGGGGGTAATATATTTCCCGTCCCTGTCAATGGTCTTGCCGCCATACAGTTTTTCCAGCATGCTGGCGGTCATGCCCGGGTCAATCACCCTGGGATCCGAATACACGGGATCAAACAGGACGCCGTAGCCGGTTCCGTCTTTTTTGGTTCCAATGACCACCGATGAATTGGTCTTCAGGCTGGCATTTACCATATCGATGCCTGTCGGGGCGGAATGGTAGTACCAGGTTACATTCATGGGCAGGTATTCAGTGGTTCCATCGTTTGTCAGGATCCTTCCCGATGATGAGTACCTTACTGAGAATTCCCTGTAATTGAGATCGGCCATGGCCAGCCTGACGATCTCACCGTCCTTCATACGCGCTATGTACTGCCTGCCCGCCTGGGGTATGGCCAGTGAAGGACCGAGGTAGTACACGCCCGCTTCGGTCACGATCCTTCTCTCATCGGAGTTCTTGCTTATAAGGCTGTTTTCAAGGATAATCATGCGCTTGTAGACGCTGACCGTATCGACAAAGTCCCGGTAATCGCCGAAGACCTTCGTGGTAAGAAGCCTGTCCATCATGACCGCGAGCTGGCCACGGGTTACGTATGATTTTGCCGCATATTCCATGCCGTCAAGTATCCCCAGGCTTGCCATGAGATTAATGTATTTATCAGGGGCGCTTCCTACAAGGCTGTAGTCATTGTACCGGAGAAGATCGGCGAAGATCTCGGAAACCTCCGCGAAGGTAACTTTCTCTTCCGGATGGAACAGCCCGTCCGGTCTTGCGCTCATATATCCCAGTTTCACCGCGGCGCCCACATATCCGGCAGACCACCTGGATGGCGCGACATCCCGAAAGAGGCTTGAATTCCTGTACAGCGGGACTTTATCCTCATGGCCGTTCAGGATAATGATAACCGTTGCCAACTGCTCCCGGGTCATAGCCCGTTCCAGGTCCATCCTGTCGGGTTCGGTGGGCGAGAATATCCCCAGATCCATCAAACGCTGCATGCTCCGGGCATAATCGGGTTCATCCCGGGTTGACGCGTAAGTCGGCAAGGCCGTGGAAAGCCCGGCTGATATGAGGGTTATCACCAAAAGGGCCACGAGTGTTTTCTTCATTGCAAACTCCCCCTGAACTAATGAAAAAGTCTTTATATACCTGCAAACCGCACAGCGGGTTCTTTTCATATCCGGCCGGCTCGTATTCCTCCGGTTCATACCGCCGGGAAATCCTGCTCCCTTGTCCTATTGTACATGGCTAAAGAGCATAAAGTCTGATCCGGGGAGCATGCCCATCCTGCTTCAGACGCTGGTTATGGCTCAATATCCGCCATCAGTTGATGGGTTTCCATCCATTTTCCGTACAACTCTTCCAGTCTTGCTGAAAGGCTGTCTTTCTCGGACAGCAGTTCCTCCAGCCTGACGTAATCGGCGGCATGCTGCTCCATTTCCTGCTCTATATCCAGAAGCAGCGCCTCGGTTTCTGAAATGTCGGCCTCAATGGCAGCAAGCTTCTTTTCCAGGGTCTTGGGACTTGGTTTCCTGATCCTTTCCTGCCTGGGTCTGTCGTCCCTGGTTTCCACGGATGCCTCTCTTTTTCTCTCTTCCTCAATGATCCTCCTGTATTCCCTGAAGGACTCGTAATCGCCATCGAAACGCAGCAGCTTCCCGTCTTCCAGTTCGCATACCGAAGACGCGAACTTCCGGATGAAGTAGCGGTCATGGGACACGAACAGGATGGTTCCCTCAAAGGCGTCAAGCGCTTCCTCTATCCATTCCCTGGACTGGATATCCAGGTGGTTGGTGGGCTCGTCGAGGATCAGGAAGTTCACATCCCTCTGCATGAGAAGGCACAGCTTGAGCCGGCTCAACTCTCCTCCCGAAAGGCTGTCCACTGTCTTGAACATGTCCTCGCCTTTGAACATGAAGCCCGCCAGTATGTTCCTCGCGCTGCCCTCGTCAATGATGAGCTCATGCCGCACGGTGTCCAGGACAGTCATCCCCGGGTTATCGAACTCAACCTTCTGGGGAAGGTACCCTGTCTTGACGCTTACACCTGTCTTTACGATGCCCTCATCGGGAACCAGTTCTCCCATGATTATCCTGAGAAGCGTCGTTTTCCCGCTCCCGTTGTTTCCGATCAGGGCCAGCCTCTCGTTCCTCCTGACCAGCAGGTCCACCCCGTTAAGGATGGCGCTGGAGCCGTAGCTGAACCTGAGGTCTTTGACCATGGCCACATCCGAGCCTGAAAAGCTCTCGGCCCTGAAACCCCTGGATATCTTTCTTTCAACCTTCGGTTTGGATGTGCCGTCCCTCTTCATCCTTTCCAGGCGCTTTTCCATACTGAAAGCCCGCCGGTGCATCTTGGCCGAGTCAGCCCGGTTGGCCCATTCGTGCATTCGCTTCACCGCGGCTTCAAGCTGGCGGATCTTCCTCTGCTCCTGTTCATAATGCTTCAGCTGTTCCAGCCTTTTCTGCTCCTTCAGAAGGGCGTACCTGCTGTAGTTTCCCTCGTAAGTCTCTGCCACGCCATCCTCGATCTCAATGATCCTGTTTACAACCCGGTCCAGGAAATAACGGTCGTGGGATATCACCAGGACAGTCCCCTTAAAGGACTGGAGGTATTCCTCCAGCCATTCCGATGCCCTGATATCCAGGTGATTGGTAGGCTCGTCAAGGAGCAGGATATGGGGATCCATCAGGATGATGCGCGCCAGGTTGACCCGGGTTTTCTCACCGCCGCTGAGTTTTGAAAACAGCTTGTCCTGCATTTCCTGACCGATGTCCAGCCCGGTGCATACCCTCCTGATTCGTGTTTCAATTTCATATCCGCCCCTGGACTCGAATTCCGAAAGCAGGGCCCCGTATCTTCCCATCACCGATGCCCCGGGATTTGCCGCCAACTCGGCCTGAAGGGCGTCTATGCTCGTCTTCAGATCCCTCAGATCCTGGAAGGCCGAATCAAGGACCTGGTACACGGTGGCGTCATCGGGATATTGGGGTATCTGGTCGAGGATGCCGACCCTCAGTCCTTTCGCAATCTGCATATCACCCTTGTCATAGGGTTCTTCACCTGAAATGATCCTGAACAATGTCGTCTTTCCCGCGCCGTTCTTACCAATAAGCCCTGTTTTATTCCCTTCGTGGATTTCCAGGGAAACACCGCGCAGGACATGATGTGTTCCGAAATATTTATGTATATCCTTAAGCACTATTTCTGCCATATATAGATTCCTTCCCTCCTGCTGTCCGCCTGCAGGGACTCATGTGTCCTGGACCGATGAAATGGCTTCATCCATCATGATAAGCGTGTTCTTTACAACCCTGTCAAGCCTGAAGTCCTCAAACTCCCCGGCCAATGCGCATAAAGGGCAGTCTGTTGGACAGGACCTGCTTCCGGACACAATCCATCCCGCAGCCTCTTTTTCAATGCCCAGAGCTATCCCATAGCCCAGGATGGCCGTACAGGACTGCATCCATCCTGGAAGCTCTTCCACCGATAAAGAGCCCTTTTTAAGACCCATCCGCAGGGCTTTCCACATCCTGAGCTGCCCTGCCCCGTACCCGGTGTACTTCCTTATATTCAACGAGTATGTAAGCATCAGCAAACCCGCGGGGATGAGCGCATAGCCCATGGCAACAGTAGTGGCGACGGGCACTATGAAACCAAGGAACAACAGCAGGACACTGTATGCCAGGCCAAAATTCCGGTACCGTGCAATGCCGCCATCCAGGATGTTTCTCGCAAGGAAGCCCGCTTTCACCTTTCGGACCCATCCCCCATACATGGTCTTCAGCTTCACTGCCTTATCGTCGGAATCCATGAACCCCTGGAGTTGGATGGGATCGAACTCATGGTTGGAAGAAAGCTCACTGATCCAATCAATAAAGTATCTTTCGGCTTCGTCCGGTTCATCGGCATTTATTCCCTTTGCCGTTTTAAAGGTGAACCGCAGCTTGCCGTCCAGGCCTTTCCTTATACCAAGGCTGATAACACCCCTTGATGCAAGCTCCATAAGCTTGCCCAACATGGCCCGCGCACCGGTTTTCCCACCGGCAGCAAGCATTCTTGCCTCTGCCGGGTCAAGCCTGTCCATCCCGCAAAAGCCGGATGGCAGCGGTCTTTTCTTGCCCGGCTTCACCTTCCTGTATGTAAACACGATATAACTAACCCCGCCAAGAATCAATAGCAGTGACAGGATGCTTAAAAAATTCCTTGTCCGCTGTTTCATACGCTCATAGGACGCTCTCTGTCCGGCTTTTCTGGCAGCGGTTTCCCTCGCCTCAAGAAGATCGGACTTGTCGCTGGCCAGGTATTCGATCTCCTCATCAATTATCCTTTCAAAAGCGGGCGAGTCCTCGGCCATGGGACAGTCAGGAACCTGGCTTTGCGGGAAGATGATACGGGTTTCCACATACTCGCCCGGAACAGTACCCGGCACGTCGTAACGGACAGTCTGGCTTCCGGTAAACGATTTGGCGCCGATAATCACGCCATGGAGCCAGAATCTGACATCATCTGGCCGGGTGGTTTCCGGAAGCCGTATGGCAATACTGATGTTTGAAACCGGGTTTTCCCATAATTCAGGGACATGGATGCGCTGGTATTCGGCAACATCCTGGTAGCGCCTGATGGCGTTTTGCACCCTGTAATATATGAAAACCGTCCCGGACGTCCTGTAAAAGGAACCATAGATCTTCAGCTTCACAAAGTCCGGTTCGTCAATAACGCTGTATGTTCCCGTAAACACCTCTGCGTCCCACTGGCCTGCCAGCAGCTGCTTGCATTCGATGAGCTCGTTCTTCCGCTGCATGTAAACGCGGCTGACCTCTATCTTCTCACCTTCATTCTTCGGGATGGGGATCATGACGTTGTTGAACCCGTCGTTAAAGGTGAAATCGATGCGCTCCCTGATATCTGCCGATCCGTCGCTGTTGATGTCAACCGCCACATCATACGCGGAGACCAGGTACTCATAGTCCGAGGCAGCAAAAGCATAATAAGCTCCCGGAAGGCTAAGAACAAGCATTGCTATGAGAATTATGGCATGACTGGCTAATCGGTTTGATTTCACCGGGCAACCCCCTAATCACATTTATCCGATGGCTCTTGTCCGGCCCCTGATCAATGATCTGACTGAATAAAGAAACGGCCTGAAATCTGCAATCAGCAATATCGGCGCGACGATGGCAGCCCTGTAGCGGTAGTAGGTCTCGCCCACATCCTCGCAGATAAGGGCGTTTATCAGGCTGTAAGCGGTGATGAACGCCAACAGCCCCAGCATATACGGGTTTTTCTCCAATATGGCGTTGATCGTGCCGAAGATGGCAATCACCAGGCAAAGGTACCATAAAACCTGTTCTATCCTGACAGCGGTTATGGCGAACCAGTTCCCGCTTATATCCGATATCCTGCTGACCTTCGACAGGTGTGGCTGTGTCAGGAAACCATTTATGGCCTCGGGAACATCCTTGCTCATAATAATACTGATTATCGACCCGAGCTCATCGCTGATGTTCTCGTCGCCGCCCTTGCTCCTGTCCAGCGGCAGTGCATGGTATCCGTCCATCTGGACTATTATCGTGGTATAGGTCACCACTATGCAGGTTACCAGGACCATGGCCATAAAAATAAGCGTAATCCTTCTCCTTGTTTTCAGGTAGTGGAACAACAGGGCCACCAGGATGCCTCCGCCCAGGGCGAACAGCATGTAGATCCTGAGAAGGGTACTGATCCATAGAAAAACACAGACCAGCGCCATGTAAACGATGGGCTTTACCATGTTGCGGCTGCGTTCCTGTAATGCCTTCAGGGCCAGGTACCAGACCAGGAGGATAATAAAGAAGGTAACCGATTCCTTCCTGGTATCGGTTGTCCATACCGTCATGCTGGGCATAAACAGGTAAGCCAGGCTTATGATGGCGGATTTCTTCCAGGAAAACTTAAGGCCATGGGCAACCCTGAACAGGACGAATCCTGACATTATTGAAATGAAGATATTGACAAAGGAAGCCGCATAGCGGTTTACGCCGAAGGCCGCGTACTGCAGCCCCATCAGGACGGTATACCAGGTATACTTGTACTCCAGTCTCCATATTGGGACTCCGGATCTTATCTGATCCGCAACGCTTTTTGCAACTTCGTGGTAGATCAGACCGTCGGTGCCCGACGCCTCGGTCCCGCACTTGTATATATAGAAGACAAGACCATACCTTAAGAGCATGCAGAACGCAACCGCCAGAATGAAGGCAGCCTTGTATTTATGGGCTGGCAGCAGCACTGTCCCGAGATATACAGCCAGAGCCGCCAGCAGAACCATCCAGACTATATTTTCAATCAGAGGCGACAACTCTATCAATCCCTATCGTTTTCATTGGCCGGGCAAATCCTGCCATCAATGATGGAACAGTCTCAGCCCGGTAAAGCACATAACCATGCCGTACTCGTTGCATGCCCGGATCACGTCTTCATCCCGCGTGGATCCTCCTGCCTGTGCCACATACACGACCCCGCTCTTTGCCGCCCTGTCAATATTGTCCCGGAATGGGATGAAGGCGTCCGACCCATAGGATACATCGGTGAACCGGCTGAGCCATGCCCCTTTTTCCTGCTGCGTCAGCTTTTCCGGAACAACCTCAAAAAGCTTCTCCCACTCCTTGTACTCCATTTCGGATATATCATCCCTCAGGTACAGGTCGATGGCGTTGTCAATCTCCGGGCGCTTAAGCCCTTCTTTGAAGCGCAGACCCAGCACCTGGGGATGCTGGCGCAGGAACCATATATCCGCCTTTGACGCAGCCAGCCTGGTGCAATGGATCCTGGACTGCTGGCCTGCGCCGCAGCCGATCACCTGCCCGTCATAGGCAAAGCATATGGAGTTGGACTGGGTATATTTCAAAGTAATAAACGAAACAAGGAGGTCGCGGACAGCCGCGTCGGGCATAGTTTTGTTTTCGGTCACAATATTGCTGAAAGTATCCTTGCTGATAACCGCATTATTCCTCTTCTGCTCTACGGTAATGCCGTAAATGTCCCTTGCCTCCATTTCTGCGGGCTCATAACCGGGGTCCATGCGCATGATGACATAGCTGCCCTTCTTCTTAGCCTTGAGTATTTCCAATGCCTCGTTGTCATAATCGGGAGCAATTACACCGTCGGACACCTCCTGGGAGAGAAGCCTGGCGGTGTCCAGGTCCACCTTGTCGCTGATGGCCGCAAAATCGCCGAAGGAAGATACCCTGTCAGCCCCCCTGGCCCTGGCGTAAGCGCATGCCACAGGAGAAAGCTGCCTGTCTTTTTCAATATGGTAGGCCTTTTTCAGGGTATCGCTGAGCGGAAGGCCAACCGCCGCCCCTGCCGGGCTTACATGCTTGAATGAAGCGGCCGCGGGAAGGCCGGTGGCTGTTCTCAGTTCCTTGACCAGCTGCCAGCCGTTCAGGGCATCCATGAAGTTGATAAGGCTGGGGTTCCCATTCAGGACCGTGACGGGAAGCTCCCCCTCCTTCATATATATGCTCGCGGGCTTTTGATGCGGGTTACATCCATATTTCAACTGCAGATCACGCATGACTATTTCCTCCTGCTGTTACTTGTTTATCCCGAATCTTGATATCAGGCTCCATGCCTGTTTATTATGCAAATTTCAAATTCTCCGGTTTTTATGTCTATATACTTGGCCAGAAGCGAGATCCTGTTCTCCTCGTTCAGGAGGGACCAGTAGTACCTGCATGCCTCACTGGCATCCCCGGGCACCGGCATTAAATACGGCTCGCCTGCAAATGACGGCAGCGGGCTCCCATCGCCCTTGTAGGTATGGATGCAGTGGCCGTAACCGGGAACCGGTTTCTCGTAGTAATAGAAGTGGCGGAGGCAAT
This sequence comes from Clostridiaceae bacterium, assembly GCA_012719645.1. Classification (GTDB taxonomy): domain Bacteria; phylum Bacillota; class Clostridia; order DSM-8532; family DSM-8532; genus Thermoclostridium_A. The sequence goes on along the minus strand of JAAXZX010000028.1, from coordinate 1,446 downwards.
GCCGGCCATCTCCGTCCTGGGATTTTAAAATGGACAGGGCATATGCCCATTGCGCCTTAAGGTCGATGACACCTGTTATGCGGGGAGTAAAATTGGGCGCGTCGGGCTCAAATTCCCTTGTCATCAGCGCATCGTTCCATGTGCGTCCGGCCTTTACAAACTCCATGACCGTGTCGGTCTGGTCCCCGTTGGATACCACATGGAAGTCTTTGTAATGCTTTACAGGATAATAGATGATGAGGGACGGATCGGTGAGCTTGCTTTCATCAAAGGCTTTTGTCCGTACAAAACCCGATTCCTCCTGGAATACACGGTTGCGGCTGTTCTGGCTGCGTCCCATGATCCAGTAGATCTGTGCAAGCCTGGTTCCGTCCTGTGTGGCGCCCAGCACGATGCCTCTGCCGGGATATGCGTTTTTCATAAGGTTTGCCGCGTTGCTTTCTGCGATTTCCCTGAACATCCTTTTCTCCTTCCTGCAGGCCCGCATTCCCTGCAATTCCATGATAATCCTAACCAATTTTACATGAATCCCTGGTTTCCTACAAGTGGCTAAAACCGCAAAAGTCAGCGGGCTGGCCGATCTTCTTCCAGCCCGCCAGGCCTGGATTATTCAGGATTGTGCCATTTACGGTAACGTAACCATTACGCCTGCCATGATAGGTTTATAACCTGTACAGCATATCCTTTTTCATCTTATCAGCGACTTCTCTGCCCCTGATCTCGCCCACTATGGCATAGGCAAAGGCCAGCGCGGTGCCCGGACCGCGGCTTGTTATGAAGTTATTGTCCACAGCCACTTCGTCATAAACAACCTGGGCGCCCTGCAGGTACTGTTCAAAGCCGGGATAGCAGCATGCCTTTATCCCGTTCAGAAGTCCCAGTTTTCCCGGGAAGGACGGTCCTGCACATATAGCAGCAACCCTGCCCTTATAGGAACGGTGTTTCTTTAAAAGCTCGGCAAGTTCCACGCTTTTTTCCAGTACCGCCACGCCCTGTCCGCCGGGTATGACGATCATATCATCCAATCCAACAGTTATATCCCTTAACAGCTTGTCGGCTTTTACCCGGATCTTCCGGGCGCTGTCCACATAGTAGTCCTCGGAAACGGAAACCATGAGAGTTTCAATGCCTGCCCTCCTGGCCACATCCACCACTGTGAGGGCTTCAATTTCCTCAAATCCGTTGGCCAACATAACAAGGATTTTCACTGAGATCACCCTTTCATGCCCTGTATTTTCGGATGGGTTTCCCCAGACCCTATTTTAGCATTATGCCCCTTTATTGACCAGTCTACCAGAACAGGCAAACCAGGGGGACGGTTTGGGGTGACCCCCTGGCAGTGTACACTTTGGGTACGGTTAAATTAACTCGATTTTTTAAGTATTTTTTATCCTATAGGCGCTTGGGGACAATCCCCCAAGTGCCTTTTGCGGTCTATGATTTATA
>JAAXZX010000027.1 GCA_012719645.1 Clostridiaceae bacterium | reverse complement strand
CAGCTAATACATAAAGGGGGTATAAAAATGATAGATCTTAAAAAATACGAATTCTGGTTTGTAACCGGAAGCCAGCATCTTTATGGTCCCGAAACACTTCTGCAGGTAGAGAAGAATGCGAAAACCATCGCGGCATCACTGGATAAAAACGCTTCTATTCCCTGCAGAATTGTTTTCAAAGCCGTTGCGACGACTCCCGGTGAAATAAGGAAAGTGATTGAAGAAGCCAATGCCGATCCTGATTGTGCAGGCATCATAACCTGGATGCATACATTCTCACCCGCGAAAATGTGGATAACGGGTCTTTCGATGCTTCAGAAACCGCTGCTGCATCTGCACACCCAGTTCAACCGGGATATCCCCTGGGACAGCATTGATATGGACTTTATGAACCTGAACCAGGCCGCCCATGGTGACCGTGAGTACGGATTCATCGGCGCGCGTATGAGGATTTCCCGCAAGGTTGTTGTCGGTTACTGGGAGGATCCCAAAGTTTCCCGCAAGATTGCCGCATGGATGCGGGCGGCTGTCGGTTATATCGAAGGCAAGAACCTCAAGATCGCCCGTTTTGGAGACAACATGAGGGAAGTCGCGGTAACCGAGGGAGATAAGGTAGAGGCCCAGATCAAGTTTGGATGGTCAATCAATGGCTATGGCATCGGGGATCTTATCGAAGTGCTGAATGATGTTTCGGACCAGAGCGCCAATGAGCTTCTGAAAGAATATGAAGAGAAGTATGATATTACTCCTGAAGGTCTTGCAGAAGGCCCTGCAAGGGATGCCATAAGATACCAGGCCAAGCTGGAGATAGCGCTGAAAACCTTCCTGGAGGAAGGCGGGTTTGGAGCCTTTACAACCACGTTTGAAGTCCTGCATGGCTTGAAACAGCTGCCCGGTCTTGCCGTTCAGAGGCTTATGGAAGCAGGCTATGGTTTCGGCGCGGAAGGCGACTGGAAAACTGCCGGTCTGGTCAGGATCATGAAGCTGATGGCAGCCGGACTTGAAGGCGGCACTTCATTCATGGAAGACTACACATACCACTTCGAGCCGGGCAACTGTATGATCCTTGGCGCGCATATGCTGGAAGTATGTCCTACCATCGCGGCATCGAAGCCCAGGATTGAGGTGCACCCGCTTGGCATAGGCGGCAAGGCCGATCCGGCGCGTATGGTGTTCAACGGAAAAGCAGGAAAAGCCATAGCTGCGTCGCTGATTGACATGGGAGACCGTTTCCGCCTGCTTGTCAATGATGTTGACGCTGTGAACGCGGAAAAGGATTTGCCGAAACTTCCTGTGGCACGTGTACTCTGGAAACCGATGCCGTCGCTGCATGAGGCTGCGGAAGCATGGATACTGGCGGGCGGAGCGCACCACACTTCGTTCTCATATGACCTGACTGCCGAAAACATGCTGGATTGGGCAGAAATGGCCAATATCGAGTGCGTGCTTATAAATAAAGACACTGATTTGCTGGAGTTCAAGAATAACTTGAAGCTTAACGATATTATCTGGCGTTTTCGTTAAGGCCAGAAGACTGACAGCAATGTGAGCGGGACGGTTCTTTTGACAGCTTTCGCCTGGCGAGACTGTCAGGAGAACCGTCTCTTTGATATCGAAGGAGCACTGGCTAATGACAAAACATGTAAAACTATGCCTGATTATTCTTGCCATATTGTTTCTGCTTACATCATGCGTATCCCATACAGAACCGGCAAATAAGTCCGGTTCGTTGGCATCCGGCACAGTACCTGCATCTGGCACAGACCCTGCGCCTGGCGGAACTCCTGCACCTGGTTCAACTTCTGCACCTGATGAAGCATCTGCTCCCGGTACAGCGCCCACACCTGATACACCAATAACTCCTGGCACATCATACACACCTGGTGCGGAATTTGCACCCGGTACAACGCCTGCACCTGATGCGGCATCCGAACCAGGCACAGATTCTATGCCTGGCACAGAGCCTGCATCCGGGACGGAATCGGAGCCGTCCGCGGGCAGTGAGCCTGCCGATGGACCTGAGTTAGATCAAAATTCACTTCCGGACGGGTTTGTATATGTAACTGACATAATTCCAACCGTACAGCTTGAAATCCGCTACTCTACAGAGGATAATTTTGTAGGCGCGGTGATTGACGGATATGAAGCGCCGAAGGCCATACTTGCCAGGGAAGCGGCCCAGGCCCTTAAGAAAGCGGCAGAAATACTGTATGAACAAGGATATTATATAAAGATATTTGATGCCTACCGCCCGCAAAGGGCTGTCAACCATTTTATCCGATGGGCACAGGACCCTTATGATACCAAGATGAAGGATAAATACTATCCTGACGTGGACAAGGCCGATCTGTTCAAGTTAAGTTATCTTGCAAAAAGATCCGGCCATTCGAGGGGAAGTACGGTTGACCTTACGCTGGTGGATATATCTACAGGCGAAGAGCTTGATATGGGCAGCGGTTTTGACTTTTTGGGAGAGATTTCACATCATGGCACCTCTTTGATTACTCCCGAACAGGAGAAAAACCGGAACATACTGCGGGATGCCATGGTCGAGGCCGGGTTTAAGCCTCACCCCAAGGAATGGTGGCATTATGGGCTGAAGGATGAGCCATATCCTGATACATATTTTGATTTTCCGGTAAGGTAAAGGTGATCAATTATATAGAAATAGCGGCAGGCTGGAACAATCGTTTCCGGTCTTGCAGGAAGGAGCCGGCACATGGCTGTATTATTGAAGCCCTGCAGGATAAAGACGACAGGAAGGCTTATGCGCTGTTTAAGGAAATCAATGCGAAGTCAGCTGAATCCGATGAGTATTACCAGTACTTAGACAGGTTTGTCGCGCTTACTTCAAGTGAAAACTCGTATGTAAGGACGCGCGGTTTCTGTCTTGCATGCGCACAGGCAAGGTGGGACGTGCAGGGCAGGCTGGCAGGCGCGATGGACCGGATGCTGTCCCTGCTGAATGATCCGAAGCCGATAGTAGTAAGACAATGCCTTGCAGCATTGCATGAGGTCGCGATATACAGGCCTGAGCTGTCAGATGCAATCCGTGCCGGTATCGAAAAAATTGACTTGTCAAAATACAAGGACAGCATATCACCGCTTATCAGGAAAGACATGGACGAACTCTTGAAAATGCTGGATTAGTGAATCCTGTTCAATTTCAGCGCTGATACAGCACGTTAAAAAGAACTGTCTTAAATACAACGTGGAAACAGCATAAAGAAAAAGCGAAGTGGCCAGCGGAACCATCCCCCTGGTTTGAATCGAACCAGCGGAACCGTCCCCCTGGTTTGAACCAGCGGAACCGTCCCCCTGGTTTGACCATATGGCTTGACGCTGTTTGGGTGCATTGGATATACTTATCTTTAATTGATTATGTATTTCATGATTGCAATACAACACACGATTTGGTGCATGAAAGGTTTATCCTGTATCCCGCGACTTGTATCCCCGGGAGAAGCCTTCCATGTCCGGGCTGAAAGAGGTAGAAATTAATGCGCAAGTACGGACTGAACGAACTTAGAGAGATGTACCTGTCATTTTTTGAAAGCAAGGGTCACTTAAGGCTGCCCAGTTTTTCGCTGGTACCGGTGAACGATCCCAGTATCCTGCTGATAAATGCGGGGATGACACCGTTAAAGCCGTATTTCTCCGGCAAGGAAACGCCTCCCAGCAAGAGGGTTACCACCTGCCAGAAGTGCATCCGCACACCTGATATAGAAAACGTGGGGAAGACATCCCGGCATGGGACATTCTTCGAGATGCTGGGGAACTTCTCCTTTGGCGATTATTTCAAGAAGGAAGCCATTCCCTGGGCCTGGGAGTTCATGACCAAGGTCCTCGAAATACCCGAAGAACTCCTGTATGTATCGGTATACGAGGATGACGACGAGGCCTACGATATATGGCATAAGGACGTAGGGCTGCCAAAAGAGAAGATCTTCAGGATGGGCAAGGAGGATAATTTCTGGGAACATGGCACAGGCCCCTGCGGACCCTGCTCCGAGATCTATTTCGACCGGGGACCCGACAAGGGTTGCGGCAAGCCCGACTGTACCGTGGGCTGCGACTGCGACCGCTTCATCGAGGTCTGGAACAATGTGTTTACCCAGTTTGACAAACAGGAAGACGGTACTTATCTGCCTTTGAAGAACAAGAACATAGACACGGGAATGGGCCTTGAGAGACTGGCCTGCGTTATTCAGGGCGTGGACAGCATCTTCGAGGTTGACGCCATCCGCGCCATCCTTGATGCGGTATGCGCCAGGGCAGGTGTTGAATACGGAAAGGAATACAAGAAGGACGTTTCCATCCGCGTGATCACCGACCATGCCCGGAGCGTTACCATGATGGTGTCCGACGGCATACTTCCTTCCAACGAGGGCCGCGGCTATGTGCTCAGGAGACTATTGAGGAGGGCCGCCCGCCATGGCAGGCTTTTGGGCATTAATGAGCTTTTCCTGGCCGATATTGCCGACAAGGTTATTGAATGCTTCGGGGACGCTTATCCCAACCTGAAGGAAAAGCAGGATTACATCAGGAAGGTCATAAGCCTTGAGGAAGAGCGCTTTTACGCCACCATCGACCAGGGAACCAGCATACTGGAAGAATACATGGAACAGGCAAGGAAAAGCGGTTCCAACACCCTTACAGGCGAGATGGTGTTCAAACTCCACGATACCTTCGGTTTCCCGCTGGACCTGACACGGGAGATCGCTTCGGAAAAGGGTATTGCCATAGATGAAGAGGGCTTCCGCCAGGAGATGGCCAAGCAGAAGGCCAAGGCCCGCGAGGCCTTAAAGAGCCGTGAGGGTTCGGCCTGGGAGAAGGACCTCTTTGCCGGCACAGAAAACAATGTTCCCACGACATTTGTGGGATATGATGAGTATGAATGCGACGGTACGATACTGTATATCATCAGGGAAGACGCACTGGTTGATTCAGCGCAGCAGGACGACCAGGTTACCCTGGTGCTGGACAGGACCCCGTTCTATGCCGAAAGCGGCGGCCAGATCGGCGATACGGGAATTATCTTCAACGACGGCTTCAGGATGGAGGTAACGACCTGCCGCAAGACCGGCGACGACAAGTACCTCCATGTGGGCAGGGTGGTATCGGGAAGCGCAATGGTGGGCGATAAGGTAAGGGCGTCCATAGACGTTGAGAACCGTCTTGCAACCGCCAGGAACCATACCGCCACCCATCTTCTCCATAAGGCCCTGAAAGAGGTCCTGGGGGATCATGTCAACCAGGCGGGCTCGCTTGTTACACCTGAAAGGCTCAGGTTTGACTTTACCCACTTCTCGGCCATAGAGCCCGAACAGCTTGAAATGATCGAGGAAAAGGTTAACAGGAAGATCCTTGAGAACCTACCGGTCAACACCGAGATAATGCAGGTGGAGGAAGCCAAAAAGTCGGGAGCTATGGCCTTGTTCGGAGAGAAGTACAAGGACACTGTACGTGTGGTGTCGGTAGGGACTTACAGCAAGGAACTCTGCGGCGGAACCCATCTCAAGTACACCGGTCAGGCAGGTTTGATCAGGATAGTCGGCGAAAGCAGCATATCGGCGGGCGTCAGAAGAATCGAGGCCCTTACCGGTTTCAACGCCATATCATACTTCAAGAACCGTGAGGATATGCTCAAAAAGGCGGCTGACGCTGCCAAATCCTCGCCAGAGGAACTTTCCCACAAGATCGAAAACCTGTCCGACGAGGTAAAGCAGCTTAAGAAGGAGATAGAGCAGCTTGGCAGCAAGCTGCTGAAAGGCTCCCTGGACAGCATCATTGCCGAGGCCCAGGACGTTAATGGCCTCAAGGTTGTGGCCGCTAAAATGGGAGACATGGACATGAACGCCCTGCGCAGCGCGTCCGACTCCATCAGGGACAGGATCGGCTCAGGGGTTGTGATCCTCGCATCGGTCAGGGACCAGAAGGTTAACCTCATCGTTTCGGCAACGCCTGATGCGGTATCCCGTGGCGTACACTCCGGACAGATCATCAAGGAAGCTGCCGCGGCATGCGGCGGCGGAGGCGGCGGACGCCCGGATATGGCCCAGGCCGGCGGAAAGAACCCAGAGGGCATTGACGAAGCCCTGAAGGTTGCAAGGCAGAAAGCCGCGGATATGATTAAGTAAATACTTTATATAAATCAGCAAACCGGATAAGGAGTGAGCCAGATGGCAGACAATTGCATTTTCTGCAGGATAATCAAGGGAGAGATTCCTTCATCAAAGGTATACGAGGACGAGAATGTAGTAGCCTTCAAGGATATCAACCCGGCGGCGCCCGTTCATGTCCTGGTGGTTCCGAAGCAGCATATAGAAAGCCTTGAGGCGCTCAGCGACGAGAACATTCAGGCCGTGGTGCCCGTGCATAAGGCCATCCGGAAGGTTGCGGAGATTACCGGGATTGCTGAGCAGGGCTACCGCGTGATCGTCAACTGCGGCGCCGGAGCAGGGCAGACCGTCATGCACCTTCACTACCATGTCCTTGGCGGAGTAAATATGGGTGAAAAAATACTGTAACCCCGATCAGCATGGCAATTGCGGGACACCCTCAGGGACGTGCCGGAAGATGCTGAAGAGTGCTGAATTAAAGCGGCTGGTCGGAAAAATATGTTGACGCTGTTTAAAGCGCTATTATATAATATAATACGTGCTGTTACTTGGTATTTACCATTCAACTGAACGGATAAATCCCCCGGCACGGCTGTACGTACGTAACAGAGGGGAGGGATAGATGTGTCTGAAGTCAAGGTTAAAGAGAACGAAACCCTCGACAGTGCTCTGAGAAGGTTTAAGAGACAATGCGCTAAAGCGGGTGTTCTCGCCGAAGTCAGAAAAAGGGAACACTATGTGAAGCCCAGCGTCAGACGTAAGAAGAAGTCTGAAGCTGCGAGGAAGCGTAAGGCGAAGTAAGGGAGAGACAGAGAATGTCCCTGAAGGAAAGGCTCTTGAATGATCTGAAAGATGCGATGAAGGCGAAGGACACTGTGAGGAAGGATACAATCCAGTTGATTCGTTCCGCAATCCTTCAGGTCGAAAAGGATAAACATGTCACCCTGGGTGACGATGAAATAGCCGATATCCTTGCCCGAGAATTAAAGAACAGACGCGAAGCATTATCCGATATAGAAAAAAGCGGGCGAGCCGACGCAAAGGAAAAGGCCGAGAGAGAAATCGAGATCATCCTTGATTACATGCCAAGGCAACTGACCAGAGATGAACTTGAGAGCATCGTAAGGGAAGCCATAGCGGAAACAGGCGCCATTTCACTTAAGGATATGGGCAAGGTAATGAAAGCGGTTATGCCGAAGGTGAAAGGCAGAGCGGATGGCAGCGCTGTAAACGAGATAGTCAAAGGCTTATTGGGATAATAAGGCTGGTCTGTACTAAGCCCGGAGTTTTGAAGACTTCGGGCTTTTGACTATCAATTGGCGAGTATTACCGATATAAGCTTTATAGAAGCTTTTGGCAACACTTGAGAGAAAACTGGAGAAGTATGATGGAAAGTTTATACACAGGCGGCACAAAACGCTGGATCGTGGAAGACCGGGATGGGGAACTCCCCTTTATATGCAATGATTACCCGGCATTTTTCAGGCAACTGCTCCGGCAGCGGGGGATCGGATCCCGGGAAGAGATGGAACGGTTCCTCAAGCCAGACGCCCGGCATCTTAATGACCCTTTCCTGATGAAGGACATGGACAGGGCGGCGCAGCGCGTGGTCCAGGCCATCGAACGGCGAGAGTCGGTGCTGATATATGGCGACTATGACGTGGATGGTGTGACAGCCACATCCATACTTTTTGATTTTTTAAGGAAGACAGGCCTTGAGCCGGAGTTCTACATACCCGACAGGACCGAAGAAGGCTATGGCATCTCGGACGCCGCGGTGGACGCGGTTTGCCGGTCATCCTATGACCTTTTAATCACGGTTGACTGCGGCATAACAGCAAAGGAACAGGCAGAAGCAATAAAAAACCGAAGGATTGATGCGGGAACCCCGCTGGATATCATAATAACCGACCACCACCAGTGCCATGATGAGACCCTTCCACAGGTTTATGCCATTCTCAACCCCCATCTGCCCGACTGCCCCTACCCTTTCAAGTACCTGTGCGGGGCAGGAATAGCCTTAAAGCTTGTCCAGGCGGTGGGCATGATAATAGGGAAGCCTGAAGCATACAGGGAGTACCTGGATCTTGCGGCTCTGGCCACCATAGCAGATATTGTGGACCTGACGGGCGAAAACCGTGTGATAGCGAGCCTTGGCCTTAAAAAGATAAACAGCGGCTGCTGCCTTGGCATTAAGGCGCTTATGGACACGGCGGGTATTTCAGATGGGGCCATTGATTCCAGGCGGGTTGCGTTCATGCTTGCTCCCCGCGTTAATGCCGCCGGCAGGATGGGCGACGCCAAGAGAGCGGTGCGCCTGTTTACTACCCACGATCCCAACGAGGCCCGGTCCATAGCGGAGGAGCTGAACCGCACCAACAGCCTGCGCCAGGAGGTCCAGGATGCAATACTCAGCCAGGCCGTGCAGATGATCGAGACCGACGAAGCTTACAAAAACAGCATGGTTACGGTAGCCTGGGGCGAAGGATGGCACCACGGGGTTGTGGGAATCGTGGCTTCCAAGCTGGTAGACCGGTACCACAAGCCTGCCTTTGTCTTCTCGGTTGAGGACGGCATTGCGGTGGGATCGGGAAGGAGCATACCCGGGTATAATCTATTCCAGTGTATGGCGTCCCAGGGCAGCCTACTTGTAAAGTTCGGCGGCCACGAACAGGCGGGAGGCCTTACCCTTGCGGCCGACAGCCTTCCTGCGTTCAGGGAAGGCGTGAACAGGTACGCGGCGGATAACATGCCTGCCGATGCCCTGGAGCCGGCAATGAATATCGACTGCGTCCTGGAACCAGGCGACATCACCGTGGAAAACGCGAAGCTGCTGGGGCTGCTTGAGCCCTTCGGACAGGGAAACCCTGCGCCGGTACTTATGGTTAAGGGAGTAAGGATCTCGGACATCCGCCTGGTCGGGGAAGGAAAACACTTAAGGCTCAGGTTTGCCAACGGAAGCAGGGACGTGGATGCGGTCTTCTTCGGGCAGGGTGAACTTGAAAGGCACTTAAGGGTTGGTGACAGGCTGGATATAGCGTTCAGTATGGGAACCCAGGTCTGGCAGGGCGTGGAATACCTGCGCCTCAGGATATTGGATTTGCGCATGGATGAGACGACCATATCAAGGAACCTGTTCCTCATGGAGGCGGCCCGGCGATTCGAATTACTTGATTGTGATTATGATTGGCTTTATAATGGGATTAATAATCATTTGGTGAATGCCGACGACATCACGGTGCAAAGGGACGATCTTGCCGCTGTTTATCGATATGTGATGAAGCATGGCATGGAACGGATAAGCACAGCAGACCTGTTCTGGCATGCCAGGGTTATTGCCGATGAATTTAACATAAAGATGAACTATTACAAGCTGATGCTGTCGTTACTTATCTTCGACGAGCTGCAGCTTATGGATTTCTCGGTCCAGGAGGACGGCAGCTACAGGTTATACAGGTATGAGAACGCGGGTAAGGTGAACCTTGAGGATTCCGAACTGTTCGCCTACCTGCAGGAGAACACCGAGAAATGCGGGTAATGGTTGAAAATAACCGGGCGTGACATGGGCAAATTGTCCCGGTATTGTATAGAATGGTTCAGAGGGCCATGACAGATTGGATTGAAAGGCTTGCCTGGATATGATGGATCAGTTTGAGAAGCTGAAGGAACTCATAACTAAATATAATCCGGAAGCCAATCTGGACTTGATCAGCAAGGCTTACGAGTTTTCCAAAGAGGCTCACGAGGGTCAGGAACGTGTCTCTGGCGACCCTTACATTATCCATCCGGTGGAAGTGGGCATAATTCTTGCTGAGCTCGAAATGGACACAACCGCCATTGTCGCCGGCATCCTCCATGATACTGTTGAGGATACCAGGATGAGCATAGAACAGGTGAGGGCCGAATTCGGCAACGAGGTCGCCGAGCTGGTGGATGGCGTGACCAAGCTGACCAAGATTCCATATACCACAAAGCAGGAGGTCCAGGCCGAGAATTTCAGAAAGATGTTCCTGGCCATGGCCAAGGATATCCGCGTTATCATTATCAAGCTGGCGGACAGGCTGCACAACATGAGAACCCTGAAATTCATGACGAAGGAGAAACAGGAGCAGAAGGCCCGCGAAACCCTCGAAATCTACGCGCCGCTTGCACATCGCCTTGGTATCCACAAGATAAAATGGGAACTCGAAGACCTGAGCTTCAGATATATAGACGAAAAGAGCTACTACGACCTGGCAGAGAAGATCTCCAAGAAACGCAGGGAACGTGAGGAATACATCCAGAACATCATCGAAATAGTGCGGAACAAAACCAAAGAGATGGGCATCGATGCAGAGATTGAGGGCCGCGCCAAGCACCTCTACAGCATTTACCGCAAGATGACCACCCAGAACAAGACACTTGACCAGATATATGACATCTTCGCGATAAGGCTCATTGTGGACACCGTGAAAGACTGCTACTCCGCGCTGGGACTCATGCACGAGCTTTTCAAGCCCATGCCGGGCCGATTCAAGGACTATATATCCATGCCCAAGCCCAATATGTACCAATCCCTTCATTCAACGGTTATAGGCCCGGACGGCATACCGTTCGAAGTACAGATCCGGACCCGCGAAATGCACCGGGTGGCAGAAGTAGGTATCGCAGCCCACTGGCAGTATAAAGAGGGCGCAAGATACCAGGACAAATCCTATGTTGAGAAGCTTTCCTGGCTCCGCCAGATCCTTGAGTGGCAGAAAGACGCCCGCGATCCCGATGAATTCATGGAAAACCTTAAAATAGACCTGTTTACCGACGAGGTATTCGTCTTTACGCCCAAGGGCGACGTGAAAAGCCTGCGCGCCGGGTCAACACCCATCGACTTTGCTTACGCCATTCACAGCGATATAGGCAACAGGATGATCGGCGCCAAGGTAAATGGGCGCATCGTAAACCTGGACTATGAACTGAAAAACGGCGATATCGTCGAGATTATCACATCATCCGCCAGCAGCGGTCCCAGCAGGGACTGGCTTAAAATCGTCAAAACCTCCCAGGCCCGCAATAAGATCAACCAGTGGTTCAAGAAGGAGAAGCGCGAAGAGAATGTTGAGCAGGGCAAGGATATCTTCGAAAAAGAGGTAAAGAAGAACGGCCTGACCATGGCACAGGCCACAAAACACGAATTCCTGGATCCCATCCTGAAAAGGTACGGATTCAACAATACTGATGATCTCTATGCAGCTATTGCCCTGGGTGCCATCACTGCCGCCAAGGTGGTTTCGAGGCTGAGGGAAAACTACAGGCAGAGCCTGCCGCCCGAAGAGCAGACAAAGATGCTGCTGAACCAGATCGAGACCGAAAAGAAGAAAAAGGCGAAGAGCATACCCGAAAGCGGCGTAGTGGTGAAGGGTATCGACAACTGCCTGGTGAGGCTGTCCCGGTGCTGCAATCCGGTTCCGGGCGATGATATTATCGGCTATATCACTCGCGGGCGCGGGGTATCGGTCCACAGGAAGGACTGTCCCAACATCCGCAACAACCTTGTGGACGGGGATGCCCGTCTTATCGAGGTATACTGGTACCAGAGCGTTTCACCCAATGTCTCGTACCTGGCGGAGATCACCCTCAAAGCCCATGACAGGCCGGGTCTCCTGGTGGATATCACAAATGGCATCGGCGAATCCAGGATACCTCTCAGGGCCCTGAACGCCCGAACCAATAAGGATTTCTACGTGGTCATGCAGATGACCCTTGAGATAAACAACGCGGAGCAACTGGACCGCATCATAGCGAAGATCAGCAAGATCAAGGACGTATTTGAGATCTCCAGGAACTGATAATGAAGGCTACCGGTTTATTTCCGGGCAGCCTTTTATGAATACAAGGGTTTTGGTAACGGGCGGCTGGACAGACGAAATGTTTGTAAGGCCGTATTTATTGCGGAAAGGGTCGTGTTATGAGAGCAGTTGTACAAAGGGTTAGCCGCGCTGAGGTAAGAGTGGACGGGAATACCGTCGGCAGGATCAAGAAGGGTATCCTGGTCCTTTTAGGTGTCGGCCAGGACGACAATGAGCAGGATTTGCAGTGGATGGCCGATAAGGTAGTAAACCTCCGTATATTCGAGGACGAGAATGATAAGATGAACCTGTCGGTGCTGGATGTGGGAGGCCAGGTCCTTGTCGTTTCCCAGTTCACCCTTTATGGTGACTGCAGGAAGGGAAAACGCCCCAGCTATTCTTCGGCAGCCGCTCCCGGCGATGCGGAGAGGATGTATACCGCATTTGTGGAAACCATAGAATCAAGGTATGGGATAAAGGTTGAAACAGGAGTTTTCCAGGCCATGATGGAGGTTGACCTGGTTAATGACGGGCCTGTAACATTGCTTTTGGACAGCAAGAAGACCTTTTAGCCCGGAAAGGAAATAATTATGGCACTTTATGTTCTGCCCAACGGCATTTTTGAATCCAACACATATATTCTGTCCGATGACAAGGAATGCGTGGTTATCGACTGCGGCGTGAACGCGCGGGAGATCCTGGACGTTGTTGAGAAAAACGGGCTTCATGTGAAATACATCATCCTCACCCACGGCCATTTTGACCATACCTGGCATGTGCAAAGCCTTAAGGAGAAAACTGGAGCAAAGCTGTGCCTACATGAAGACGAACTGGAACTCTATCAAAACCCCATGCTGAACGGTTCCAGGATGTTCGGCGCCGGGAGTGATGCAGAAACTCCTGATCCCGATATCCTGCTGAAGGATGGCCAGAAGCTACAGGCAGGGGAGATGAGCCTTGAGATAATACACACCCCCGGACATTCGCCCGGTTCCATATGTATCCTTTCAGGCAACATGCTCTTCTCGGGGGATACTCTCTTTGCCATGTCCATAGGCAGGACCGATTTTCCGGGAGGCAGCCATAAGGCAATGATTGAGTCGCTTCACAGGCTTTTCATGCTTGATGACAGTATTGAGGTATATCCCGGGCATGGCCCGAAGACCACCATCGGCTATGAAAAGGAGTACAACCCCTATGCCTGATGGAAAGCTTTACGTTGTGATCCGCGGCATCGATATGGCATACGATGCCAAGGTGCTGCTGGGTCTTTTTTATGATCGAAATAAGATAATCATTAAAGAAGGAAATGACCTTTCCGCGCCTGATCCGGGAAGCATGCTGATAACCCTCGAAAAGAAGGAACATGGCGGCGGGTTTACTGCAGAAGCCGCCTTTTATGATGCTGTCAACGGACAGGAAGACCTTTCGGCAATAGTCAGCGGATCACGGAAACCAAAATACATCTCTTCCATGAAAATTACCGGTGATGATATGAACTCCCCTGGCGGTACTCTCATGGGAAACAGAAAGATTATATGCGGTACAGTACTATATAACGTGCTCAAGGAAGCATTTAAGAAAGAACTTCCCTATGGGTCCCTGACAGGAGTGCGGCCGGTAAAGATGGCAGCCGTCTGCCTCGAGGATGGCATGGATGAGGTGCAAACAGCTGATCTTCTCCAAAGAATCACTGGTATCAGCAGAGAAAAAGCCAGCCTGCTGTATGAGGTAGCCTGCCAGGAGAAAAGCTATATGGACAGCGACGACTCAGAGATGAACATATATATCGGAATCCCCTTCTGTGCCAGCCGCTGCCTGTACTGTTCATTCACTTCATATCCCATAGACAGATTAGTCAGTCTCGTCGATCCATACCTGGATGCCTTGGAAAAAGAGCTGGAGTTTGGCTCCCAATGGATAAAGGATAATAACCTGAAAATAAATGCCCTATATATTGGCGGCGGAACCCCTACAGCCTTGCCGGAAGGCCAGTTTGCCCGGCTTCTTTCCATGGTGCGCGGCTATTTCAACCAAGTAAGGGAATTTACCGTTGAAGCCGGAAGACCGGACACCATAAACCGGGAGAAGCTGCGCATTATACAAGAAAGCGGAGCGACAAGGATCAGCATCAACCCCCAATCCATGAACCGGGAAACCCTGAGGCTGATCGGCAGGAACCACACGCCCGGGGATATAACCGAAAAGTTTTACATGGCAAGGGAACTGGGCTTTGACAATATCAACATGGATATAATAGCAGGCCTTCCGGGAGAGAACCTCGATATGTTTCTTGGAACCCTGAGACAGATTGAGGAACTGAAGCCTGATAATTTAACTGTCCATACCATGGCCATAAAGCGCGCATCAATACTTCATCAGGCTGTCAGCGAATATGTTTCTGCTCCTGATGAAGTAGTCGATCAAATGATCGAAGCTGCCCGTGAATCTGCAAGGAGAATGGGCATGAAACCCTATTACCTGTACAGGCAGAAGAATATGCTGGCCAACCTGGAGAATACCGGATACGCTACCCCCGGCAAAGGCTGCCGCTACAATGTTGAAACCATGGCCGAAAGGCAGAGCATCCTTGCCTTCGGCGCAGGCTCCATAACCAAGATCGTAATCCCTTCCGAAAACCGCATCGAGCGTACTGACAATGTGAAGGAAGTCGCGCTTTATATTGACAGGATTGAGGAGATGATTGTACGGAAGAAAGAGATCTTCAGCCAAGTGACAGAGTAACCGTCTCATAAAAAACCAAGCCGCAATTAGAGTATTTCAGTAGGGGATTTTTTAGTTCATCTAATACAACTTATAGAGCATTCCTGTAAGGAATAAAAATGAACTTTGAAAAAATAGATGCCAAACTGTAGAATTTGATATGTGAGTTGCACGTCAGTAACCACAATCAAAAATACAGGAGGCATCTAATATGAAGCGTACACAAAACGAGAAGAT
>JAAXZX010000026.1 GCA_012719645.1 Clostridiaceae bacterium | reverse complement strand
TCCGGCGAGGATGGGGTGCAGGGGCAACGCCCCTGCCATGACCAGGAAATTGCGTAACCTAACTTATGGGTAGGGGGTGAAATTTTCATGCGATAAATTTGACCCATTTAGGGTGAAATATTCAAAAAGTATTGACAGTATTGAAGAAGGAACACCATGTATTGTTGCATAATTATACGTTTATATAGTATAATTATACATAATAAGACCGGAGGTGAGTGTTATGGAGGTTAATTATAACGAAATATCCAGGACATACGATCAGGTCCGGAAAGAAAACAGGGACTTGCTGGAAATATTCATCGAAGAGGTCGGTATTACGGACAGGACAAGGATCCTGGACTTTGGATGCGGAACGGGGAATTACGCCGATGCCCTGCAAAGGCTTACACATGCTCAAGTTTATGGAGTAGAGCCTTCTGATGGTATGAGGGAAAAAGCAATAGCAAAGAACCCGAATATCACTTTTGTAAATGGCAACCATGAAAACATACCTCTTGAGGATAACTACTTTGACTTTGTGTACATGACGGATGTTATTCACCACATTCCGGATGTTTCGATGATGTTTAGTGAAATTCGAAGAGTACTTAAGAGGGGTGGAAGCCTCTGCATAGTTACCGAGTCCCATGATCAAATCGATAACAGGTTTTTTGTAAAATACTTTCCCTCTACGGCAACAGTTGATAAAAGAAGATATCCTGACATTGATGAAATAATAAGTAAAGCCACTGAGCAGTCCCTTGAACATATAAAGAATGTTGTCAAGGGCGAAGGCGCGGTAGGTCCAGTTACTTCCCAGTTTGTTGAGCTTGTCAGGAATAAAGGGTATTCAATGTTTCACTTGATACCTGACGATGAGTATAATGAAGGCTTGAAACAACTGGAAACTGATGTTTTGTCCGGAAATTTAATATGCAGGCACTCCGGGGAGACACTTGTATGGTTCAGAAAGAAATAATGATAATATATTGGCTTAACAGCAGCTACCGGTTTTAGTCAAAGGACGCAGGGGAAACATTCCCATGCGTCCTTCAAATTGCCGGGAGATAGTTTATGGTCAAAGCCTGCCATCATCTGAATTTTTCGATATACCCGAAGATGAAGACCGCCAGTATCAGTACAGGCAGGATATAGGTAAGATAAAACCTCGTTTTATGCGGCAGCTTGATACCTGTTCCGCTGTTGGCTTCATTGATAAAGTTCTTCCATCCCCATCCATAACGGGTAACACAAAACAGAACATATACCAGTGAGCCTAAAGGCAGGATATTGTTACTGACTATAAAGTCCTCAAGGTCAAGTATTGTTGATCCTTCTCCCATGGGCATAAAACCGCTCCAAAGATTAAAGCCGAGGGCGCATGGCAGGGAGAGAATAATGATAGCGATAGCATTGATCAGCACCGCTTTCTTTCTTGAGCAGCCAAACAGATCAATGGCAAATGAGATAATATTCTCAAACACCGCGATTACTGTGGACAACGCGGCAAATACCATGAATACATAGAAGAATATTCCCCATACCTGTCCCAGCGGCATGGCATTGAAAATATTGGGCAGTGTGAGAAATACCAGGCTTGGACCGCTTCCGGGATTGACGCCGAAGGAGAAACAGGCAGGGAAGATGATCAGCCCGGCAGTAATGGCAACGAAGGTATCAAGAGCTGTAATACTGATGCTTTCCTTGAGCAGGCTGCGTTCTTTGGAGGTATAGCTTCCGAATATGGCCATACTGCCCATTCCAAGGCTCAGGGTGAAGAAGGCCTGTCCCATGGCCGCATAAATCGTTGTCCATACACCGTTTTTAACGAAGTTATCAATATTGGGTGTAAGATAGAAGGCAAGGCCTTCACCTGCATTTGGAAGTGTCAGGGAACGGACAGCCAGTACAATCATGATGATAAACAGGCAGGACATCATGATCTTGGTTATCCTTTCCACACCTTTTCGCAATCCCAAAGAGCAGACCAGAAAACCCAGGATGCAGATAATAGCCATCCAGAATACACAGGCGCCGGCATCCGAAACCAGGCCGCCAAAGATCCCTTCAACTTCTGATGGCGATACACCTGTAAAATCTCCCTTTAACATGTAAAAGAGATAGGCCAGCATCCATCCCGATATGGTGGTGTAGAACATCATCAGAAGATAATTTCCTGCCATGGCGAACCATTTGAACAGATGCCACTTACTCCCTTCCGGTTCCAGCTCATCAAAGGATTTGGCCACACTTTTCCTGCTGGCGCGTCCGACCGAGAATTCCATAACCATGATGGGCAAACCAAAAATGATTAGGAAGAGCAGGTATATGATGACAAAGATTCCTCCACCATAGGCTCCTGTTATATATGGGAACCGCCAGACATTTCCCAGTCCTATGGCGCATCCGGCAGAAATCAGGATGAAACCAAGCCGTGATTTAAAGGTTTCCCTGTTTTGATTCATATAAACACCTTCTTATGAGTTTGTTTATTCGTATTGTACTAAATTTTCAGGTATTCTAAACAGGCTGTGTTATCACAGGGACAACTCCCTTATATAAAAAGCTCCTTGACACATGTTCTGCGTAAGGAGCTTTATAAATCTGCCAGAAAGGCACTAATCCGTGTAAGTTTATTCCTTTATGCTTCCCAGCGCAACACCGGCGATGATGTATTTTGAAAGCGCGAAGTACACAATGAACAACGGCAGCACCGTCAGGGACAATCCCAGATAGATAGCGCCATACTCTCTTCTGTAGATGTCGCCTCTGAGCAGGCTTACCATTATGGGCATCGTGTAATTCTTGTTGTCTGTCAACAGGATCAAAGGCATGAACAGGTTGTTCCAGCTTCCGACAAAAGTGAAGATAGCCTGTGTTGCCATGGCGGGTTTCATAATCGGAAGCACAATCCTGTTGAAGGTATAGAACTCGCCGGCCCCGTCTATTCGCGCCGAGTTCACGATATCAATGGACAACGCTCCCAACAGGTACTGTCTCATGAAGAACACAACCCCGGGTCCGGCAATAGCCGGCAGGATCAAGGGAAGAAAACTGTTGGTCCAGCCTATACGGTACATAAATTGGTAGAATCCGATACTGGAAACCTGTGCAGGCAGCATCAGAATAGCCATGATAAACGAGAAGAACGGCTGGCGCAGTTTCCACTGATAAGCCACCAGGGCGTATGCGGTGAGCGAGTTGAAGTATATGTTCACTATTGTAGTAAAGACAGCTATGATGACAGAGTTTTTAAAGCCCACTAACGGGTTGAAGGACTTGCCATGGAAGACCTTCCAGTTGCTCTCAAGGTAGGTTGAGGGCAAGAGAGCTATTGAAGTCGCCTGGATCTCATATGTACTGCGTGTTGCGTTCATAAACATGATCCAGAATGGCATTATGCTGAGAATGGCCAGGAAAATACATACGATATATTTTATCGTTTTAGAAATTGCCCGGCCTGCAAGTGGTTCCGGCTTCCTGCTCATGCTTGCACCCCCTTTGCTGCTGCCTTCTGGGCCGCTTTCATTTTCTTAATCTCTTTTTTCAACTTCGCGGCGTCCTTGTCACGCATTACATAGAAGAGTATTGCCGACAATACCACAATGATGATAAAGAGAATCATACTGGCTGCCGCGGCACGATTGTACATATAGCTTCCGCTGAACGCCTGGTTGTAGATGAACACGCTTACTGTCAGCGTAGCATTGTCCGGACCGCCATTCAGGAACAACTTGGGTATATCAAACATTTGCATGCCGCCTATCAGGCTGGTAACCAGCGTAAAGAGCATGAT
This sequence comes from Clostridiaceae bacterium, assembly GCA_012719645.1. Classification (GTDB taxonomy): domain Bacteria; phylum Bacillota; class Clostridia; order DSM-8532; family DSM-8532; genus Thermoclostridium_A. The sequence continues at coordinate 17,925 of JAAXZX010000026.1, read as the reverse complement.
AGTTCTCAAGCTTGGAAGAGTTATGTAGAAGAAGACTTGTCTGCTTGTCGCGCCGTCTATCTCGGCTGCTTCGAAGAGCTCAGGATTGATGCCAAGCACACCGGCGATCAACACTATCATTGTCTGCCCGTACCACATCCAGAACTGTATGAAGGATACGACCATTCTTGCTGTAGTTTTATTGTTCAGGAAATTGATAGGCTCCTGAGACAAGCCTAACAACTTGAACAGATCATTCATTGGTCCCATGGGATATCCGAACAATGTACTGAAAAGAATGGCTATTGTTGCTGCTGTTATAATATTGGGCATATAGAACAGTACTTTGAATGCCCCCTGGCCTCTTATCTTCTGACGCTGATTGGTAAACCAGGCCGTCAGAAGCAAGGCTAACAATATCTGCGGAAGAAAATTCACTGTCCAGATGAGCACCGTATTACCCAGCGATTCCTGGAATGACGGTGTTTTCAGTATCTGTATAAAATTCTGGAACGGGTTTTCCAGAAATTTAAAATCTGTCTTACCCAGACCTTTAAGGTCGGTAAAACCGATAACTGCTGTATACAGGACGGGATATGCAGTAAAAATCAAAAACGCAAGAACAAATGGTAATGAGAATATGTATCCGTATTTGGCGTAGCTTACACTCTTGATCTTCTTGCCTCCCATAAGCATTCACCTCCGGTAAAGAGTCTGGTGCCTTGCTGATAAAAAGTTAGGGCGAACGGAAAGGCATCCGCCCGCCCCTTTTTTCATCCTGAATTAATCGACAATAATGTCGAGGTTGTCAGCTACCTGCTGCTTGAAGTCGGCAATAGCCTGTTCACGGCTCTTGTTGCCGTTAGCATACTCGGTAACCTGCTGACGGAACCAGCTGTTGATGGACTCGTCGTACTGGGTCATAGCTTTAGCGCTTGCGAATTCGCCAGCGGGTACGAATACATCAAACATGTTCTGACCGCCGAGCAGCGGGAGAGTACCGTCAGACTTCTTCATAACAGTACCGGAGGCAACAGTGTCCTTGGTTCCGCCAGGTCCGAAGAGGGTACCGTTAGCCCAGTAGTACTGGAGGCCTGTCTCGGAGCTGTCGAGGGTGATCCACTGGATGAACTCGCCAACAGTCTTCGGGATCTTGGTATCCTTGTTGGCCAGTATCCATGTGCCGCCCCAGAAGAAGCCTACAGGAGGCTCACATACGGCCCAGTCGCCGAATGTGCCTTCGCCGACCTCGGAGCCAACCTGGCCAGCCATTACGTAGTTGATCAGCCATGCAGGACCGAAGTATCCTAATACCTTCTTGCCGGCTCCGGCATCCTTCATGTCAGCATACCAGGCGTCTGTCCAGTCTGTGGTGTCGTTGTGGTAACCATTGTCCTTCAGCTTCTTGGAGTAGTCCAGGAAAGCTTCACGAGCAGGGTCTATGTACAGCTTTCCATCAACAATCCAAGGCTTCTCGGAAGAGTTCCTGACAACCACAAACATATCACCGTCGCCGGAAATGATAGCATAGCCCTTCTGCTTCAGAGTCTCAGCAGCTTCGAAGAACTTATCCCAGCCGGGACCGATCTTGGTCTTGATAACAGCAGGATCATCGGTGCCCCATACGTCCTTCGCGATGGAACGACGATAGATGAAAGCACCACCGGTAGCCTGGTATCCGAGACCTACCAGCTTGTTGTCGCTGGGCCTTGTACCGATCTCAACGGTGTACTGAGCGATTTCAGCTTCCTTCAGGAGATTGTCAACATCAATGCCGAGATCTTTGTAAGCTGCGGCATAGCTTGATGCGTCACCCTGTGTGTACTTCAGCACGAATGCAGACTCAGCGCAGTAGACATCGGGAGCGTCAGCTCCGCCGCCTGCGAGGGCCTGGTCGAGAGCGGGCTGGTAAGCGCCGTCTGTGGTAGCGATGATGGTGACTTTGACTTCATACGGGAAGTCTTTGCCGTTCTTCTCTTTGTAGAGTTCCTTATACTTATCCATCATCTTCGGAACCTCATCGGTGAAGCTCCACAGGTTGAGTACCTTTACGTTAGGATCATCGGACACTGACGGAGCAGGAGTGCTGGTGTCCTGGGGCTTGCTGCCGTTGTCACCGGGCTGAGCGGGAGCAGATGTTCCGCCGGGTGCCGATGGCTGCTCTTCCTTGCCGCAACCAGTGAAACCGAGAGCCAACGTAAAGACCATTGCCAAAGTAAGGACTAGAGCTAGAATGCGTTTCATAGTTATCCTCCTTCTTTTTTTATATGTTTTGGCTGAGTTAATTATAGCAGAATGCACAATAATGTCAAGGGTATATTGTACAACTATGAGCAAAAACACCGCAATCGTTTTAAATACAACTATGGGCAAAAAGACCGCAACCGCTTTAAATATCTCTAAAATGACTGCTTTTTACAAGAAATAAAAAAGCCGGGAACCATGGATGTGCCTTCATTTCAGCCTGAATCCCCCGGCTTTTATGCAATTTGTCCTAAACAAAATGACTATTGATGCTATGGTTTTCCTTTTATGGCATACTGTTCAGCCCGGTATTTACTGGCCCTTAACCTGGTTATATGCCCATTCCAGCCATTGGCAAAGAATTTCCAGGTCAGACTTCTCCACGGTGGCGCCGCACCAGATCCTGAGTCCGACAGGCGCCTCGCTGTAGGAATTGATATCATAGGCTACTTTCTCATCGGCCAGAAGCTTGACCATAGCCTTGATCTGATCGGCTGTGAGATCCACTTTCAGGCATACGCTTGTATTGGAGCGGCAGGATTTATCTTCAGCCAGGAAGCTTATCCATGGATGATTCCCCACAAAATCCTCAAGGACCTTAAGGTTCTCTTCGCTCCTGGCAATAAGTCCCCGGAGGCCTCCTATGGACTCTGCCCAGTCCAGGGCCTTCAGATAATCCTCATTGCAGAGCATGGAAGGCGTATTGATGGGAGATCCCTGGAATATGGCCTGGTTGAGAACGCCCTTCTTTTTCAGCCTGAAAACCTTGGGTATAGGCCAGGGCGGATTATACGATTCTATGCGCTGAACTGCCCTCGGTGAAAGGACCAGCATGCCATGGGCGGCTTCTCCCCCCAGGACCTTCTGCCATGAGAATGTGAGGCCGTCAATCTTGTTCCACGGTATTTCCATGGCAAAAACGGCCGAAGTGGCATCGCAGAGGGTCAGGCCTTCCCTGTCATCAGGGATCCAGTCGCCGTTGGGCACTTTTACGCCGCTGGTGGTGCCGTTCCATGTGAAAACCACGTCGTTGCTGAAATCAACCTTCGAAAGGTCGGGCAATTGGCCGTAGTCGGCAAAATGCTTGTTGATATTGGGTATCTTGAGTTCCTTTTCAATATCATAAGCCCAGCCAAAGCCAAAGGACTCAAAAGCGACAACATCAACGCCCCTCGGACCCAGTACGTTCCACATCAGCATTTCAAAAGCTCCCGTATCGGATCCGGGCATGATTCCCACCAGGTAGTCTTCAGGTATACCAAGGATCTTCTTTGTCCTTTCTATGGCTTCCAGAAGTTTCGACTTTCCAAGGGAACTCCTGTGGGATCTGCCCAGCGGGGCATACTTTAGTTCCTCAAGGGTAAATCCGGGGTGCTTGGCGCAGGGGCCCGAAGAGTAACATGTGTTTACAGGCTTCTTGTCCGGCTTCATTTAAAATACCTCACTTTCCGTGTGTGTAAGATACTGTGTATTGATATCATATATATAATATAAAAAACCCCGTCCTGAAACACGATCAGGGACGGGACTAAACCCGCGGTGCCACCCGGATTAGCCGAAAAAACGGCTCACTCTTCGCACGTTAACCGGTGCTCCGGTCCGGCTCATCACCGGCGTCTGCGGAGTGGATTTCATTCCGGATGCCGGCTGATTCGCACCTTCCATCAGCTCTCTGATTCGGCAAATCAGGGATTACTTCCTCCGTCATCGACTTTGCAATATTATTTTAGAACATAATATCCATGTTCATCAAGAGCCATGGTTATTTTTATACAATGTGCTGTATACGGGGCATCACATGGCAAAAGCTTTGATGAAAAATTAACAATCAAATTCTGACTGCCCTGATAAGCCGGCTGCAACATATCACAGGCTGCCAGCCATTGGTTGGCGGACTTGTATCCTGCCGCTCCACCTCCCGCAGCGGTCACCGAAGCAACCTATCTCAATACCGTTTTCACAGATCCTTGCCACCTCGCAGCGGTTGGCGCATCCTTCGCATTCAAATCCCCTGGACTCATAATGTTTCTCAGCAATCGAGAAGCCACGGAACCGGGTGCTCTCGCTCTTTCCCACCGCGTCCCTGGCCAGTATGGCTGCTCCTATGGCCCCCATCATCTTATGATGCTCCGGAACTGTCACCTCAAACCCAAGGGCCTTTTCAAAGGCAATCTTCATGCTCCTGTTGGCGGCAACACCACCCTGGAAAAACACCTTCGGTCTTATGTCCTTGCCCTTCCCGACGTTGTTAAGGTAGTTCCTCACCAAAGCCTCGCAAAGCCCCATGATTATATCCGACTGGTTATATCCCATCTGCTGCTTGTGGATCATGTCACTTTCGGCAAAAACGGCGCAACGTCCGGCGATTCTTACGGGCGCTTCAGCCCTGAGGGCATAGTCCCCGAACTCCTCGATGGGAATCCCCAGTCTCTCGGCCTGCCTGTCCAGAAATGATCCGGTTCCCGCCGCGCAGACCGTGTTCATGGCAAAATCAGATACCACGCCATTCCTCAGCAGTATTATCTTCGAGTCCTGCCCTCCTATCTCAATTATGGTCTTCACGTCCCGGTCCATTTCAAGGGCAGCCGTGGCATGGGCTGTGATCTCGTTCTTTACAGCATCGGCGCCCACCAGGACCGACGCGACCTGCCTGCCGCTTCCTGTGGTGCCGCAGGCTGCGATCTCCTGGTCGCCATACCGGTCCGCCAGAAGCCTTAAACCCTCCTGCACGGCCCTGATGGGGTTGCCGCGGGTCCTGAGATATAGTTTTTCCACTACCTGCAGCCCATGGTCCAGCAGGACCAGGTCGGTGCTCACCGAACCCACATCAACACCCAGATACAGCATGGCTTCTTCTCCTTTCCAGCATATCGACGAAGGCTTCAATCCTGGTAATATACCCGGCTTCACCGGTCATCTCGTCCACCACCAGGGATAGAATTGGGAAATCCTTATCCCTGGCTATGGCGGGCAGGATAGCCTTGGAAACGATTTCAGGCATGCATCCCATGGAAAATACCTGGATTGCCCCGTCAAAACCGCTCTTCCAGGACAGGACTGCTTCCCCGACGCATTCCCTTGCATGCCCGCCGATATAGTAAGGCAGGTAATCCCTTGAGGCCATCCTGATACCGGGGCTGTTAAGCCTGGTGGGCGACAGCAGGGTATTTCATATCCACCAGCTTGGGGTCATGAGACGTTTCGTGGATACGCCGAGATTCATCAGTTTGTCCTCGATATAGAGATTGGAAAAGGGCTCGATGACCGTATAGATCTCGCCGATTATGGCGACTCTCAGCGGGTTCGCCGAACGGTCGCATGGCACTTCGTCCATCATCCTGTTGTAGTCATGAAGGCATTCCAGCATCTTTTCCGGGGTATCGCAGCCATATGCCTCCAACCTGCACTCATAAAGCATGTTCCTGCATGTTCCCTGCACCTTCTCATATCCCGCCTTCTCGTGGGCCTTGGCCTCAATTGCATCCAAAAGGCCCATTATCCTGACCGCCTGTACCAGGGCACGCCATTTCTGCATTCTTGTCCTGGGGCTTTGGGAGGTCAGCCTTGAAATCCTTGCCATCAGTTCCTTAAGTCCAATGGATTTAGGCGCGTCGATAACTATGAAATCCACTTCATAACCAAGTCTTTTAAGCAGCTTCATATGCATCTCGGAGTACTCCCCGAAACGGCACGGTCCGCAGCTTCCTGTAATAATGATAGTGTCGGCTCCCTTTTCTATGGCCTGGATATAGTTGCCCAAAAGGATCTTGAATGGAAGGCAGATCTCCTCGGGTGAATGGACGGAGCCTATTTCCAGGGCAGTCCTGGTGTTCGGGGGAGGTATGACATAGTCAACGCCCAGCCCGTCAAACAGGGCCTTGGCAGCTAAATACACATTTCCCATATGGGGAATGGTCACTTTCAATATTACAGCTCCTTTCCAGCATGTCCGCGAAGGCCTCAACGCGGGTGTCAACCCCCGCTTCGCCGGTGTGCTCGTCGATCTTAAGCACCAGCATGGGAAAATCGCCTATCCGGTCCTTTAAAAGCTCAATGATCACCGAATCGATTCCGCATGCAAAGGATGAGATGTAGACCACGCCCTGCACCTGCCTTGTTGCGGCAAGGGCAGCTGCAAAGCCATAGGTTTTCCTGGCAAATGTCCAGAAGGGTTTTTTATACAGGGACCGGACCTCCTGCGCCGTATCCTCCTCGTTCAGGCATTCTTCCGTGATTACCCCTACCCCCAGGTTATTGAGCTTCTTTTTTATATTCATATTTATAAATGTGTCATACAGGTTGTAGGGGTGCCCGGCCAGGGCCACCTTTATTGGGTATCCCTGGTCATGGAACCCGGTCCTGAAACGGGTATTCATACCCCGGGGCACACCGAGGGCCAGGATCTCCGCAGACCTGAAAGTGAGTTTGGAAAGAAGATTAACCAGTTCGTTTCCCATTTGTACCTCCGGAGAACATGTTGTCAACCCTAACTGTTCTGCGGCAGCGGCAGGACAATCTCCTGTCAGGCCCCGTGTGTCAGGGTGTCAGCACAACCTTGATGCAATGATCCCTCTTTTCATCAAACAGTTCATATCCAAGGTCGCCCTTGTCCAGCGGCAGCCTGTGGGTGATGATGTCGGCGGCATCCATAACGCCGTCCTTTATGAGAAACATAATGGGCTCAATATATTGCTGGACCGGGCATTGTCCCATCTTCAGCGTTATATTTCTGGCAAAAAAATCGCCCAGGGGAAACATGTTGTAACGGCCGCCATAGACCCCCACGAAGGAAACGGTTCCCCCCTTTCTTACCGCTTTGGCGGCAATTTCAACGGCGGATTTTGATCCGCCCTGGAGCTTCAGTGCCGTTTCTATCTTTTCCATGAGGGTCATCCGGCCGTCCATACCGACGCAGTCCACCACCACGTCCGCGCCTCCCCCGGTGATATCCTTTATATATTCGCCGGCATCGTCATGGTCCTCAATATTCACTGTTTCAATACCGTTGTGCTTCCTGGCGTGTTCAAGGCGGTAGTTCAGGGCGTCAACGGCAATTATGCGCTTTGCTCCCATAAATGCCGCCCATTTCACAGCCAACTGGCCAACCGGCCCGCAGCCCAGGATCACCACTGTATCGTCCTTGCCGACGCCGCCCATCTCCACTCCCCAGTAGGAGGTGGGCAGGATATCGGTTAAGAAGAGCGCCTGTTCATCGGACAGTTCTTCGGGCGCCAAAACGGGACCCACGTTGGCATAGGGGACCCTGATATACTCGGCCTGCCCGCCCTCGTAACCGCCGAACATGCTGCCATAACCAAATAAACCCCCGGTCTCCCCGTTGGGATTGGAATTGTCGCACTGGGACCATAGCCCGTGGTTGCAATACCAGCATCGCCCGCAGGATACGGGAAAGGGTATGATCACACGGTCGCCTTTTCTTACCCTTGTTACGCCTTTCCCGGCCTCTTCCACGATCCCCATGGCTTCATGGCCGAGAATGAACCCCTTGGGCAGATCAGGAATCATCCCGTGGATCAGGTGGAGATCCGAGCCGCAGATGGAAGTGGCAGTAACCCTTACGATTATATCTTCATCATCCTGGATCTCGGGATCCCCAACGTTCTTCACCTGTACATCCTTAATGCCTTCGTATACCAGCGCTTTCACTATTCCGTCAGTCCTCTTTCAGGGATTCATCATTACGGTAGTTTTTCCGTCCCGGCGGCAAATATGCAAAAAGCGGCGCCTCCTTTGTCAGAGCACCTTCCGTACGTTGAAAACGGCGTTCAGGACAAGATAGTACTGGGGCGAGTATCTTCCGATGGTCCACAGGCTGATGCCCCCCAGCCTGTATTCGTTCACGAGGGCAAGCGAGGCATAAATGCTCCTGGCATCCGAAAACCATACTTCGTGCAGCCTCCCATTGCTGTCATAGTACCTGAACCAGGGCGCCTGGGCCACAGGGTCGAATTGAATAAATGCTCCCTCCCTTTTTGCCAGTTCCACGGCCGCCGTATTGGATATGGTAGAAGCAGCCGATCCCTCCACGAATGGAAGGGTCCAGTTGTAGCCATAGTTGGGGATGCCCATGAGTATCTTCCTCCTGGGTATGACTGTAACGGCATAGTTCAATACCCGTCTCACCTCGTTCAGCGGCGCCACGGCACGTGGGGGGCTGTATGTATAACCCCATTCATAGGTCATGAGTATCACATGGTCGGCCAATGCGCCGTGGACAGGGTAATCATGGGCTTCATAGAGGAGCCCTGGCTGATCGCCCGAAATCTTGGGTGCCAGCGCAGTGGTGAGGGAATACCCCAGCGGACGGATCCTTGCGGCCACCTTCCTTACGAAGTTGTTGTAGTTCTCCCTGTCCCGCGGATAGAGGTATTCAAAATCTATATCCAGCCCGTAGTAGTTTTTCTGCCTCATAACACGCAGAACGTTTTCTATCAGGGTATCCTGGAGTTGCTCATTGTTAAGGATCGTACTTGCCAGATCACTGGAGAAGCTGCCCCCCTCTTCGATATTGGTGATCACCATGAAGGGCGCTACCCTGGCAGCCCTGGCCGCCTGGATGAGAGGTTCGTCATTGATGTCGCCCAGGCTTCCGTCCGGTCTTACTTCATAGCTGAAGATGCTTAAGAATGACAGGGAGGGAAGCGTCCTTTCCAGCATTCCGCGGTCGATCCCAGGGAAGGCATAGCCATTTACAAGTATCTCCCCGAAGCTGATTTCCCGGGGAGGAATGTTAATCTCCTGTCCGACCTGCAGGGCGGCAGGATCGGTTATGTCGGGATTGGCTTCAAGTATTTCGGCAACGCTGACATCGTAGCGCCTTGCGATTCTGAAGACCGAATCGCCCGGTCTGACGGTATATCTTCTTGTTCCCTCCAGGATGACCAGCGCCTGTCCCGGTACCAGTTGCCCGGGATCTGACAGTTCATTATCGCTGATGATCCTCTGGCTTGGGACGTCATACAGCCTTGCAATGGAATAGACACTCTCCCCCGGCCTTACAACATGAATCCGCATATCACTCACACTCCTGTTTCCGATAATGCCTGCATGTCGGCTGCAGAGCACTATTACAGAATATGCGGAGTAACCCGTCCATGATTTATAAAACCCATCACAGCCTGTTCCATGCATATCCAACCCATAAACTGCCATACTAAGTCCTATGGCACACTGCCGTAATATGCCATGACAGGATAAAGCCTTGGAGTGTGAGTATCGGGTGGACATCAAAAAAACTATCAAAAATCTGCTTTTCTTCCACGAACCCCGGGTGGAACGGCCTTTTATCCTAACCGAGGTCAGCAGGGAAGGAGAGTATGGCCCCGGCCTCGCTAAGGCCAGGGAGAAGCCCAGGAGGAAAAAGAACGAAAACCTCCTGCTGGAAAAGATTGAGAAGGCAAAACTGACCGGGAAGAAAGAAAGCCAGGCGGATGAAAAGGCACCCGACATAAGCAGGCAACTGTCGGAAAACCTGGAGGTAATCGAGGAACGGTTTTCGGTTCCGCTCAACGGCGACCTGATCATCCGCAAGTTCGATATCGCTGTCAAGGACTCGGTTATCGCGGCTTTTATGGTCTTTTTTGATGGCCTGGTCAACAATAAGGTTATTGACGACGATATCCTCCAGCCTCTGATGCTTTTGTCCAACCTTGATATCAGGAGCGACGGCGATGACCTGCTAATATACATCCGCAGTCATATCCTGCCCCATAACCAGCTGAAAGAAGTGCGCACCCACCAGGAGGTTATAGACACGGTATTTTTCGGCGGATGCGGTATCTATATCGATGGTCTGGATACGGCCTTTGCCGCCGATGTGAAGGAATTCCCCGGCAGGACCGTGGAAAGGCCCAATACCGAACTAGTCATAAGGGGACCGCAGGAAGGATTCACCGAGAGCTTGAGAGCCAACACCGGGCTGATACGCAAAAGGCTCATGGACCAGAATCTGATTGCCGAGGATATAATCATCGGCAAAAGGAGCAAGACGCCCTGCTCCATACTGTACATCAGGGATATAGCCAATGATTCGCTTGTAGCCGAGGTCAGGCGGCGCCTTAAAAGCATTGAAGCGGATCATATAATGGATACCGGCGAACTGGAACAGTATATCGAGGATAACCCAGCCCTGCCCATTCCCCAGGTGATGGCCACCGAAAGACCTGACAGGGTTTGCTCAATGCTCGCCGATGGAAGGGTCGCCATCGTCATGCACGGCAGCCCGTTTGCCCTGGTGGTACCAATAACCAACAGCGATATCTTACACTCGGCAGAAGACCAGTTCCTGAGGTTTCCCTATTCCAACCTGCTGCGCGGCATCCGCATACTGGCCATACTTGTGTCGCTGCTCCTTCCAGCGATATTTCTGGCCATCACCAACTACCACCACGAAATGATACCCACCGACCTTCTGCTGGCCATTCTGTCGGCACGGGAAAAGGTGCCTTTTCCGTCGGTGGTCGAGGTGTTTCTTATGGAGATTTCCTTTGAACTCATCAGAGAAGCGGGAATCAGGATTCCCGGCCCCATCGGGCCCACCCTTGGCATCATCGGGGCCCTGATACTCGGCCAGGCGGCTGTTGAAGCAAATATCGTAAGCCCCATACTCATCATTATCGTTGCCGTAACCGGGCTGGGATCCTTTGCGATACCCAACTTTTCGACCGGATTTGCCTTCAGGATACTCCGCTTCGGCTTTATCATACTCGCTGCGCTTTCGGGGTTCCTGGGAATAACAGCGGGGCTGATGCTTTTGGGGTTTTGGATGGTCAATTCCAAGTCCTTCGGTGTGCCGTTTGTTTCGCCGGTCGCTCCCAGGGCAAAGGGCGGATTCTCCGACGCGGTGTTTAAGAGCCCGGTATGGAACCAGGAGAAACGCCCTGACTTCATGAACGCCAAGAAGGACAGTAAGCAGGCCGAAATCAGCCGCGGATGGATAAACCGCGGCTCTTCCGGCCGGCAACCGGATGGTGGGGATAGGAATGAATAAAGGAAAACACCTTGCCATATTCATAATGATTGCAATCATATGCCCCCTGATGACATCCTGCTTTGACGCCAAAGAAGTGGACGATTTGGGATTCGTCATCGCCCTGGGGCTGGACAGGGGTAAAACAAATGAGCTCCTGATGACCCTGCAAATAGCCAAACCCATGGCAAGCAATAACGGCGGAGGCGGAGGCAAGGAGGACGAACTGCCTTATGCCACGTTCAGCGTTGAAGCCCCTACCATGGTCTCCGGGCTGAATATGATCAACACCTTTGCCAGTAAGCAAATCACCCTCTCCCATATCAAGGTGGTGGTATTCTCCAGCGAACTGGCGCGGGATGGACTGGGACCCTACCTGCATGCCCTGATCAGGGGCCGCGAATTCAGGCCGAACATGCCAATAGTGGTGGCAAGGAACACGGCGGAGGAGTACCTTCAAAGCGTGGACCCCAAACTGGTACTCAACGCTGCCAAGTATTACGAGTTGGTTTACCAGAGCTACCGTTACACGGGTTTAATCCCAAAAGTTGAATTTCACGACTTCTACCTGGCTGCGGAAAGTATGTGCAGAAACCCGGTGGCTATCCTGGGAGACGCCTCCAAATTCGAGTCGGCCGAGGAGTTCGATATCGAGAATTCAACCTATCTTGAGCATGGCCGGTCAGCTCCCCTTGAGGGGGATTTCCTCGCCGGGGATATCCCGGCTGTCGGCGGCGCAAGAGCGGAGAACATCGGAATTGCCGTGTTTGACGGCGACACGATGGTAGGTGAACTGGACGGGACCGACACAACATATCATCTTCTGTGTACGGGGGATTTTGTCCACTCATACTGGACCATACCTGACCCTCTTTCAGAAGGGGATTATGTGCTCTTCGACGTAAAGCAGAGCAGGAGACCCCAACACCGCGTTGAAATCGTGGACGGTAAGCCTGTGATTCATGTTACTCTCAACCTGGAAGGAGACCTGGTATCAGTGCAGAGCGGTATTGACTATGAGTCGGGGGAAAGGTCGCTTCTTTTGGAATCAGCCATGGAATCCTATGTAAAGAAAGAGGTGAGCGGGTACCTGGATAAAACCATCAGGGAGTTCAAATCCGATATATGCGGATTCGGCGCCCAAGCAAGGGGGCTGTTTCTGACCTGGGCGGAGTGGGAGGCCTATCAATGGAACAAAAGATACAAGGATGCCACTTATACCGTGAATGCCAACTTCAAAATCAGGAGGCCGGGTCTGATCCTGAGGAGCAAGTCTTCGATTTCTTCGGAAAGTGAGAGTGATGAGCAATGATATCCGGCGACTATATTGTCCTGATTGTATTCCTGCTTTGCGTGGCCGTTTACACTGTAAGCTACGGGGTCTGGACCTGGAAAAAGGGCAACAGGTTCGGCGCGATCATGGTCTTCCTCGTGGCAGTCCTGACAGTGGCCCTGCCCGTCTATATCCTCATCTTCAAAGAGGTTTGATATCATGAAGAAGAAAACGATTTTCGGCAACTGGGAAGCAAGCGCCATCATCATCAACCTGATCTGTACAAAGATATTCCTGAATTATCCGCGGCTGGCTGCCGAACAGGGAGGAACCGCGGCCTGGATATTTACTATATACATCTCTGTCCTTGCCCTTGTCGGCTTCACCGTCATCCAGGCACTTTACAAACCCTTTGAAGGAAAGGATCTGCTGGATGTCGCGGAGCTTGCCGCAGGAAACCCGGGAAGAATTATTGTAGGACTTGTGATCATCTTCAGCGCGGGATGGTGCGCAACCGCCTACATGAGGGTGTTCAGCGAGAATATAAAGCTCATAGCCCTCACCACATCCCCGCTGAGCTTCGTTGAGCTGTTTTTCATCGTATGCCTGGTGGTTGGAGCCTACCTGGGCACGGAAGCCCTGTCCAGGCTTCACGCCTTTTCAGTATCTTTCATAGCCTCGGGTTATCTGCTGATCATGGTTGGAGTTGTGAATTACATTGATTTTGGAAACCTCCTGCCCATCCTTGGAAACGGTGTAAATGAGATTTTTATAAACGGCGCTCCTAGAGTATCGGTCTTTTTTGAAATGCTTTTCCTGTTTCTGCTTACGCCATTTCTTAAAAGGCACGGGAATATGAAAGCAACTGGCTACTGGAGCCTGGGTTTCTCCATATTCTTCCTTGTTTTATCGGCCCTGGTTTATACATCGGTCTTTCCTTATCCCAGTTCTCTGGAAAGGACCATACCCATCTTCCATATCGCACGGCTCATCAAGCTGGGAAGGTTCTTCCAGAGGATGGAATCCGTATTCCTGTTTATCTGGGCCGCTGCCGCGCTGCTCTATATATCTGTATGCTTTTATTTCATCCTGTTCGCGTTTCAGAAAGCTTTCCAACTGGATTACTACAAGCCGCTCATAATACCGTTTGCCATTATAATCATGGCTGTCAGCTTCATCCCAACGGATTTTACTGAGGTCATAATTTATGAGGTCAATATCTTCAGAAACTGGTCCTGGATCGTGGCATTTGTCATGCCAATCCTGCTGCTGATCATTGCCAGGCTGAAGAAGAAAAAGCCTGCCCGGAAAGGGCAAGCCGCATAGGATTCTCCCGGAACGGGCTTATATACAAAACTCACTCGTCAAGGGCCCGTTTCAGCGCGGGGATATCCAGCAGCCTGATTGAGGACAGATGGTAGTCGATAAGCCCTTCCTCCTTCATCCGGCTCAGTTCCCGTGACATGGAGGGCCTCGATACATTGAGAAAGTCAGCCATCTGGTTGCGGTTCATACTGAGGGTAAAGGTGGTGCGGCCTTCCTTCTGGTACTGGTCGAGCAACAGGGCGCAGAGTTTTCCCCGCATGCTTTTGATGGTCAGGTACTCAAGCTTTTTATTCAGCATAAGCGCACGGTTGGACACAAGCCTGAGCATGTTCCGGATGATAAGGCGGTGCCAGGAGCAGAGACGCTGGCATTCGCCGATGATCTTTTCCCTGGGGATGAAGATTGCCGCGGCCTCCCCCACTGCCTGGACCGTGGCAGGCCAGGCTGAATGGTCGGAAAAGGCGATCATTTCACCGAACATGTCCCCAGGCTTGATCATATGTATTACCATCCTGTTTCCTGACGGGGTTTCCTTGCTGACCGACGCCTCCCCTTTGAGCAGGATGCCAATGCCGGTAAAGGGCTCCCCCGCGATGGTGATAAGGTCATTCCTCCTGTATTTCCTGAAAATCGGGGACAGGCACTTCAGCATATCTTGTAGTTTGTCCGGCTCAACGCCCGAAAACAAAACCGATTTGCTTATTACATCAAGATATTCCTTCATCATCCAATACCCTTTCTATATTTGATTTACGGCGCGTTCCCTGACTTATCCATGCTTTCGCTGCACTTTCTGCAGTACCCGTACATCTCCAGCTTGTGCCCGGTTATGCTGAAGCCGAACTGTCTTTCCAGCGCGCGGGCATATTCATGAAAGGGGCATTCCATCACGGGGATGACACTCCTGCACTTGACGCACACGAGATGATGCCTGTGCTCTTCCCTTTTTATCTCGAAAAGGCTTTTGTTGTTGTCTGTAAAATCAGTCTTGACGATGATATTCTTCTCCGCCAGCACATCCAGCGCACGGTAAACCGTGGACATGCTTATGGATATCCCCTTTTCCCTCAGGGTCAGATAGAGGGTTTCAGCCGAAACAGGTTCCTTTGAAGCCTCCAGGGCTTCCAGTATGGACTGCCTGTGGCTGGTATTGCGCAGGTTTTCCTTTTTCAGCATCCTGCCATACTGGCTTTTATCCTCCAAAACTGTCACCCCCCGTTTTCATCGGCCTGCCGGGCCCGGCTATGCCCTCAGGCGCCGAATAAAAAGCGTCGCAAAGAATATGACTGCCGATATAAGCACTATGGTAGCGCCTGAAGCCGTTTCGGTATAATAGGATGCTATAAGGCCAATAACACCTGAAAACAGAGAAATGGAAACGGCTATCATGTGGTACTGTTTCTGGCTGCGGGCAATATTGCGGGCAGCCGCTGCCGGGAGCACGAGGAATGAGTTGATGACCAGAAGGCCTATCCATGACATGGAAACGGTGACCAGGACGGCAATGGCCGCGCTGAACAGGGTTTCCAGCCAGAAGGTGTGCACGCCCCTGCTCCTGGCGAGAACATCGTTGATGCTGGCAAAGAGAAGCCTGTTGAAGAAAATGAGCCAGAATATAATGACAACAACCAGCATGATTGCTATAACCGCTATTTCGGATGGGGTAACGCTCAATATGCTTCCCACGAGGTAGGAGTTGAGCCGGGCAAAGCTCTTCCCGCCGGCAGTGGCGAGGAAAATCCCCGCAGCTACCGCAACGGATGAGAAAACGCCTATGATGGTATCGCTGGACATTTTTGTCCTGTGATGGACCACGGATATCCCCACCGAGAACACGACGGAGAAAATCACGGCAGACCAGAGCGGCTGCATAAAGCCTGCCAGCCCTCCTATGGCAATGCCCGTGAAAGCGCCGTGCCCAAGGGCGTCGGAAAAGAAGGCCATCTGCCTGTTCACAATCATGGTGCCCAGGATCCCGAATATGGGGGCCAGGAGCAGGACAGCCAGAAGCGCGTTTTTCATGAACAGCATCTTTCCGGGCTCGGCCCATTCAAAGGGCAGCAGGTCCACCAGTTTGTACCAGAGTTCCATAACCATCACCGCATCCCCATGAATACCTTCCTGAAACTCTCGCTTTCCATAACCTCCCGGGGCGCTCCGCTGGCCAGCACGGTGCCGTTGAGAAGCACAAGCCTGTCCGCATGGCGTGCCACCAGGTCCAGGTCATGGGAAACCATGATGATGGAAAGGTCATAGTTTCTTCTTATATCCGAAAGCAGATCATAGAACAGTTCCAGCCCGTTCTGGTCGATTCCCGACACCGGCTCGTCCAGGAGGAGAAGTTCGGGCACAGGATCAAGGGCAAGGGACAGCAATACCCTCTGAAGCTCGCCTCCGGACAGTGCGCCCAGCCTTTTATGCAGCAGATGGTCGGCCTTTGCCCTGGCAAGGCATTCTTTTGCCTTCTGCTCAACCCTCTTCGGGATATGGAACCATACCGGGCTCCTGCTGCGGCAGACGGCATAGAGGTCCAGCACGCTGGTGGGGCTCGTGGCATCCAGGTTCAGGTTCTGGGGAACATACCCGATGACCGGCTTCTCCTTTGCGATCCCTGTACTTCGCACAAACCTCAGGTGGCCGGTATGCTTCACCTCCCCCAGGATGGCCTTCAGCAGCGTGGTCTTCCCCGCTCCATTTGGTCCGATTATGGCCGTGAACTCGCCGCAATGGACATGGAGATTCACATCCCTGAGGATGGTGACATCGCCTGCCCTGACACCCAGGTTTTCAATCCGGGTGCAGCAAAGGCCGCTATTCTCCACGCAAACACATTTCAGACTTCCTTCATGGTTCATTTCAGCGCCTCAATCAGGGTTTGAAGATTTTTTTCCATGGTTTCTATATAACTGTCGGGATCGGCATCCTTAGGCCCGGTAACGAGCGGGTCCAGCAGATATACCTTAGCCCCAGTTTCTGATGCTATGGTTTCAGCCGCCCTGGCCGAGTACTGGGGTTCAGCGAATATGGCCTTTACGCCCAGGGCATTGATAGTCTCAATAGTTTCTTGCAGTTCGACGGCGGTTGGCTCGGTGCCCGGTTCACGCTCAATAACCGCAGCGATATTGAGTCCGAACTCCCGGGCAAAATACGGAAACGCCTCATGGAAGGTCACGATATCCCGCGAGCCGATATCTTTCAGTTCATCATGCATCCTGTCCCTCAAGGCCTGAAGCTTTTCCCTGAACTCACCGGCGTTGCGTTCGTATTGTTCCTTATGGGCAGGGTCTGACTTTTTGAGGGCTTCCCTGATATTTTCCACCTGCAGGATTGCGTTGGAGATGCTTACCCATACATGGGGATTGGGCTCCCCGGTATGTTCGTCGATTATGAGGGGTATATCCTTCGCCGCCTCTACGATGGCAAGATCGGGAAAGGCCTTTTTGACCTCGTCCATAAAGGCCTCCATCCCGGCGCCGTTTATGATGAACAGGTCGGCATCCTCCAGGGTCTTCATGTCTGCCGGACTTAGCTCATAATCATGGAGGCAGCCTGACTGGGGTTCGGTCATGTTGGTAACCCGGACGCCGGGTATATCCCCTGCCACATTTATGGTCAGCACATAGATGGGGTAGAAGGACGTTACAATGTGAAAGTCGTTTTCCCCAGCGTCGGGCGCGGTCCCGGACTGCCGGGGGGCGCCGCAGGCCGAAAGCAGCATGGCGAGTATTATCAACGCCAGGAAGGCCTTGACAGGCTTCAACGGGTTTCTCCCTCCTTAATGCGACTGATTCGCATTTGCACATAGTAATTGTACACCAGTATTCTTGCACATTCAACCCTCAATATACTTTCACCGGGTAATACCGGGGCACGAAAAAATCAGGCCCGGCAGCCGCTCCGTGAGAGAGACGCGCCCCGGGCCTGACCGGTTTCCCCATGGTGTGCAGCCATGGGGCATCATCAGTGATCATGCTTCGTTATTCAACTCGGAGAGCATTGTCTCGAGATCGATGCCATGAACCTCTGCCGCTTCCTCCAGTGTTTCCGCCTGGGACGCGGGGCAGCTCACGCAGCCCATGCCCATGGTCATAAGGATCCGGGCGGCATTTGGATT
>JAAXZX010000025.1 GCA_012719645.1 Clostridiaceae bacterium | reverse complement strand
TACATGAACGCTATGTCTTCCTGGCTCAACTCAACGCCGCCGCCCAGGGCCTGTGTCCCTACGTAGACCTGCGCAGCCTTTTCAAGCACGATGGCGGCCGTAAAGGCCTCGTCAAGGTTCCTCCCCAACGCTACAGCGCCGTGGTTGGCAATTAAAGCGCCCATCCTTCCCCGGAGGGCTTCCGCTACCGCTTCGGCCATTTCGCCGGTTCCGGGCAGGGTATAGCGCGCAACCCTGACCTCTCCGCCCAGTATCTGCACCTGGTCGTCACAGATGGGCGGTATGGGCTTGTGGGCGGCGGCCATGACCAATGCGTATGTGGAATGCGTATGCACCGCGGCGTTGACCTCGGGTCTTTCAAGCATGATCATGGCATGCATGGGAGCTTCAACCGTGGGTTTAAGATTTCCTTCGTGGGTCAGGTCATGCATGTTGACTATGACCATATCCTCCGGTTTCAGGATTTCATAGGGCATGCCTGACGGCGTCACCACCATGTAATCGTCGTCCAGCCTGGCGCTTATATTGCCCCAGGTACCCGCCACGAGATTGCTCGAGGCAAGTTTCTTCGCTGCCGCGCATACGGCCGCCTGTACCTGTTTTGCTTTTTCTATGTTCATAATGATTTCCTCCGTATTCTTCTAAAACTTGATCCGGCTTCTTTCCTTCCAGAAGAATTTCATGGCGTCCTGCAGTTCTTTAAAGAGGCGGTAAACCTCCATGTATTTTTCATGCCTGTCCCAATCGGGCTCGAAAACAGTAACGTCCTGCCGCGGAAAAACCGAGTAGTCCTTCGCGTATCCCAGGGCGACCTGCAGGACGCGGATTATGCCCAGGACCCCCATCTCTTTCTTCCCGATCCTTCGGGCAGGCTTGCCTATAAAGTCGCTGAACATCTGGCATACAAACGGGCTTACCGAGGCGCCGCCCGAAAGGTACAGGTTTTTTGTCCTGTCGCCGAAAACTTCAAAGCAGTCATAAAATGAACAGGCAAGCCCCTCGAACACGCTTCGCATCATGTGAAGCCTGGAATGGGCCTGGGTGATTCCAAAGAAGCCGGCTGTGGCGAAGGGATTCCTTATAGGCGCCCTTTCGCCGCATATATAGGGATGATAAATGATCCCGTCGCTTCCCACCGGGATGTCCCCCAACTGTTTTTCAAGCTCTGGCCAGGAGATGTCGGGAAACAGTATGGACTTGAAAAAATCCATGGTGGACGCGCCCGAAAGGGTGGGAAGAATCCAAAGATATGTATTCGGCACCACGTTGTGCATAAGTAGCCCGCGCTTTTCGTCCGGGTCCATGTCCCTGGGGTCTATGATTACTTCGTTTCCGAGCGTGGTTCCGATGATGGTGCACGAATCGCCCGGTTCCCTGACATCGGTGCCAAGGGCCACCGTGCATACGTCAATGGCGCCCTCTATCACCGGAGTGCCTTCACAGATGCCGGTAAGCTCGGAAACCTCCCGGGATATATAACCGATTACCCGGGTGGATTCGACGACCTCGGGCAGGATACGCCTGCACTCGGATAAATCCAGGACATCCAGTATCCTCTGGCTGAATTCACCCTTCCTGATATTGAACAGAGTGGTGCTGGCATCGGTATAGTCGGTATAAACCTTGCCTGCCAGCTTGTAGTTGAGCCAGTCCTTGCAGTGCAGGGCCCACCTGATCCGGGAAAAGTTCCCCGGTTCGTACATCTTCATCCACTTGAGCAGCGCCGCCACCGATCCGGCATATACTGCGTTGGCGTATTCGCTCCTCACTGCGTCGTCCAAACCCTCAATGCTTTCAAACCCGATCACCTTTGAACGGGTATCATTCCACAGTATGGCGTTCCGGACAGGATTCCCGTCCTCATCGACGGGCCAGAGCCCGTCACCCTGCCCGGTAACGCCCACACCCGCGATCTTGTCCCAGATTTCCGGATTGCGTGCTTTAAGCGCATGTGTCATACGACACATGCGCT
>JAAXZX010000136.1 GCA_012719645.1 Clostridiaceae bacterium | reverse complement strand
CATGCGGTTTTATTTCCTCTGCCTGAAACCACAAAACTACCAGCTAAATTGCAGTATCCGGAGTACAGGCTCAACCATATTAATATGAAAATCAATGAAAAATGAAGATAATTAAAGTATGTGAGAGTTTATTAAGGGAGGGTTTTTGATGTCTTGTTATTATATCATCGGCATTCGGCTGGATAACAGGGTTGACAATGCCGTAAAATTTCAGGAGGTCCTTACAAGGAACGGATGCAAGATCAAAACACGCCTGGGATTGCATGAAGTAAGTGACAATGCCTGCGCCAACGACGGGATTATCGTATTACAGCCCTATGGCAGCAAGGAAGATGTGGAATCCCTGGTTAAAGAACTCAACGGCCTAGAAGGTGTAACGGCAAAGTATATTGATTTGAACTGATACTTAATACTTCCGGAAAACATGCAAAACCTCCACAGTTATTCGATAACTATGGAGGTTTGTTTTTTGATACATATAATCAGCCTTATATTTACAGATCCTTACCGGAAAAGAGTCTTTTTCTTCAATACCTGAATTCACCCCTGTTTATGTGAATTAAACCATGTTCAGCCAATCACCTTTTCGAGCTATATTTATATTATAACATTAATAACAACAGCTTCTCTGTGTCGGCACTTCTGAAATGCGGTTTTTCGGAGTCCGGTCCGGCAGGCGGCTGTCATGACCTTCTTGCAAACAGGGGATCTTGCATAAGAAATGAGACCTGAAACACTTCGGACATAATTATGAAATAAGCGTTCAAGCCTCACCCTCGCCAAATCTGTATCGAACCGCAAAGTCAGAGTCTGCTACATTCTATGTACCAGCAAAACACCGTCGAGTTGGGCAATGGCTTCTTCCAGAGACTTTTTATCCAACCTTTTGTATGGCCGTAGCAGGAGAATGGCGCTGATGCTGTCATCTGCATGCTGCTCCGGTTTGATGATCTCAAGATCCAGTATCCTGACGTTCATCTCCCTTAAGGCAGTGTTTATCCTATCCATGCTCTCTGCGCCGTAATATTTTACATAAAGATAGACTTCCCTTGCATGGGCATTAATCCAGTACTCCAGGCGGGAAAAAACTATCTCAGCCAGCAACACCAGGATTGTTCCTGCCACCACGACCTCATAGTATCCTGCCCCGCTGGCAAGTCCCAGGATTGCGGCAGTCCAAAGCCCGGCTGCAGTTGTCAAACCCCGTACCTTCCGTCGTTTTGTGACAATAATATTTCCCGCGCCTATAAAACCTATGCCTGCGATCACCTGGGCCCCCAGCCGGGCAACATCGGTGTAGTAGTTCATATAGCTGAACAGGTATTGCCCGGTAAGCGTGGTCATGCATGCCCCCAAACAGATCAGGATGTGGGTTCTGAAACCTGCCGGGCGCTTCTTGTGCTCACGTTCAAGCCCGATCAGTCCTCCGCAGATCACCGCAAGCGACATGCGCACTGCCATGGATATCAGGTTCATATCACGCAAATTATTCAAAAAATCCGGCATGGCTTATCAAACCTCTTCCACCAGATGTATCCCGCTGATTTTGGAAACCTCGGCCAGAACTTTTGCGTGGTCATGCCTCTCCGAAAGGCGCAGGTACAGCATCGCGCTGGTTTTCGGGCTGTTGTCATTCTGGCCATGGTCGATCTCCACATCGTAAACGTGGACCCCCAACTCACCCATCAGTTCAAATATATTGCCGAGTAGTTCCATGCCGTCAAATTCCACATAAACATTCATGTTCCTGGAATTGGACGTTATATGGTTTTCGACCAGTCTCAGCGGCTGGAAACACAGAAGGATAAGCATAAACCCCATCAGCATGCATTCGTAGAAACCCGCTCCGATTGCGATGCCCATGCATGCGGAAGCCCATAAGCCTGCGGCGGTTGTCACTCCCTTGACCCTTCTATGACTCGTAACAACAATCGTGCCGGCACCTAAAAAACCAACTCCGTTGATAACCTGCGCGCCAAACCGGGATACATCGGTCTTTATCCCTGTTTCCGCGGCAATGCTGCTCCACTGCCCTGTCACCATCAGGTATTCGTACTGGCCCAGCATCATAGTTATGGAAGCCCCCAGGCAAACCAGCATATAGGTCCTGAAGCCGGCGGCGCGTCCCTTTCTCTCCCGTTCCAGCCCGATGAGACCGCCGAACATAACGGCACATACCAAACGAACCATTCCGGAAAGTGGTGTGAGGGCTCTAAGACTGTCAAGCGCATCTATAAACATGGCCAAATCACTCCATCAATTGCTGAAGAAAGACATTACAACTCAGCAGTTGCCTTTATTCTCCCTGGCATACTGCTCAAACTTCCGTATCAGAAAGCGGCCAACATCATGCATGTACTTTGCAGCTGTGTAAAAGAATGATTCATCAAACGCACGATAGGGATTCAAAGCCTCGAGGGTAAAATCACCGTCATAGTTTATATCTGCAAGGGCTTTAGCAACGGAATCCCAATCAATAAGCCCCATTCCGGGAACGAGATGGTCATCGGTGCGGCAGAGATTGTCATTGATGTGAAGCGCTTTAACCCGGCTGCTCATGATATTGATTGCATCTGCCGCATCCTGACCAGTGATGGAGCAGTGGCCTGTATCAATGCAGCAAACAAATTCCGGCGCGTTTAGTTCATCAATGAACACCGCAAAATCCGCGGGGTCTGTAAAAACATCCGGAGCATATACTCCGCGCCGATTATCATAGCGGTATAGATTCTCCAGCGCAATCCTGACACCGAACTCTTTGGCATATGGCTGAAGCCTGTGGCAATACTCCATGTTGATTTCACGGACCTTTTCCTTATTCTTCGGAAAAGGAAGATGATTTATGGGGTGGACCACTATTACAGGAATCCCTAAAATCGCGCAGTATTCCATGCAGCGGATTTGCCGCGGCATAATCTCCTTATCGAAATCGGGAAGGCAGTCAAAGTTGAAATTGAAAGGCGCATGGGCCTGGTTGAAGTATATGCCGTTGTCTTTCGCAATCTTGCTGACCTCCCTTGCATAACCGGCATAGTTCTCCCTGTTCCAGGGCATCTCGTCAACACCCATTCCGGTTGCAAAGGTATAAAAGGTATAATCCAGGGCATCAAAACCAACAGACGCCAATAATTCAATGGATCTGCGCTCACCAATGCGGGCGCGCAGGTCACCGATTTCAGTGGAAAGGATCATCGGAATCACTCCTTCTGCCAATACATACTTAAAAAGCAGCCTTTCCGTTCCCTGTCAGGATCAATGCCGGGGTTAACAATAAAGCTGCAACAGCACAATTGTGCTTTCAGGAAAACTCGGCACATACGCCATTCCTTAAGCTCTTGCCTAACGACGGATATGCTTCATGCAACTTATACCAGGTAGTATAAGTCTGTTATAAAATAAATTTTCAGCAGGGAAACGGATGCTTAAAGCGGAAAAAGCACGAAGGTATAACAATAGGACAAGAACCTATTCATCCTTTCTTTGCAGGATTGTTCCTGTAATTTCAGATGGGGAATCCGCAATTGAAAAACTGCCTAAAAGTATTGTAACACAAGGCTTGGATATATACAACCACCTCTCTTCAGATTTATAATGAAATAAAAAGACATGATATAATCGTAAAAAATCCTCAGAATAACGAATCAGCTTAGTCAACAGGAGTCAGGTCTATGAGCGTTAACAACACTAAAGTAATACGAACCCGGACATTCGATCCCTGGTGGAATCTTGCGGTGGAGGAATACCTGCTGAACCATGTCGGGGAAGGGCAATGCATACTTTATCTCTGGCAGAACCAAAACACGGTGGTGATCGGCAGAAATCAAAACGCCTGGAGGGAATGCCGCACCGATCTCCTGGAAAGTGAAGGGGGAAAGCTTGCCAGGAGGCTTTCCGGAGGAGGCGCCGTCTATCATGATGACGGGAACCTTAACTTCACGTTTCTGATGAACAGGGAAGACTACGACTTGGAGCGACAGCTTAATGTCATTCTTTCTGCCGTGAAAAGCCTGGGTATTAACGCTGAAAAAAGCGGCAGAAACGATTTGACTGCCAATGGGCGCAAGTTCTCAGGAAATGCATTCTACTTTACGAAGACCAACGCCTACCATCACGGTACAATATTGATCTCCTCCGCCTTCGAAAAGCTGTCCAGATACTTGCAGGTTTCAAAGGAAAAGATCATCAGCAAAGGTATTGCTTCGGTCCAGTCCAGGGTGATAAACCTCGCTAAGCTTAACCCGTCGGTCACAGTCGACAAGGCTGCGGACGCTGTTATCAGGGCGTTCGCCTGTGTCTATGGATACCAGCCCACTATAAGCGACGGGTCGGAGGATATCGACAATGAAGAGGTCCAAAAATTGAGGGAAAAATATGCTTCCTGGGAGTGGCGTTACGGGCAGACACCAAAATTCGATATTACCATGGAAACACGGTTCCCATGGGGCGGCATTGAATTAGGTCTCAATCTTGAAAATGGAAGAGTGGTATCATCGAAGGTTTATTCGGACGCTATGGACGAGGCATTCATCAGCATGCTCCCCGCTGTGCTGGAAGGATGTCCCTTTGGCTTTCAAAACCTTGCAGACAGGATACGTACCGGTTTCGCACGAGGCAATAACAGGGACTTCGCTGAAGACATTGCTACCTGGATAGAAGCAAAAAGCGGCAAAGATATGGATTAGCGATACTGCAAGAGTCATATCGTTTTTTCTCTGTAATTTCAATAACCAAAGCGGCAGGTTCCGGCTTTAAACCGGACCGGGATTTCAGCAGGCGCCCTGGCTTAAGGTGTTATGTGGCTGAGCAATTCAAAAAAGCCCAAGAAAAGGATTGTATACCTGCCGGTGCTCACCGGACGCGGCAGTGTACGATCCCTATATAAAACAAAACTGTTTGGGCTCATCCGAACCCAAACAGTTTGCCCGGGAGAGTAACTGCAGGCTTTTAAATCTTGTGGATTGCTCTCTCGAATGAATCGAGGGCTGCTTCCCTGATCATCTCAGACAATGACGGGTGTGCCACAATAAGGGTTTCCCATTCTGAAAGGGTTAGCTTTTCAGCAACGGCAAGGGTCGCGAACGAAATCAGTTCTGAGGCGCCTTCTCCGACTATCTGTACTCCGACCGTCCTTTTGCTCTCTTTTTCCATTATTACATAAACAGTTCCTGAAGCGCCCTCAGCCAACGCCATGCCATTGCCGCTATAATTAAATGATCCTAAAACAGTCTCGATCCCATTTTTCTGTGCCTGCTGCGCTGTTATACCGACGGCTGCAAAGCCAGGTATTGTGTAAATGCACCTGGGTACTGCGCTAAGATCTATTTCTCTCTCATTTCCAAGTATATTGGAAACAGCGGTTTCACCCTCCGCATACGCCACATGCGCCAGTTGATATCCCCCGGCTGCATCACCTATGGCATAAACATGGTCCAGATTGGTTTGCTGTTTTGAGTTGACTTCTATGAAGCCCTTCGGGCTCAGTTTAAGGCCAATCTTCTCAACATTAATGCCCGACAGGTTTGCTTTTCGGCCGACAGCCATTAAAACAACATCCGCGCAGTCCTCAAACGTTTTTCCATCTTTGCCGGAGTAAACGATAAAGCCCTGCGGGTTTTTCTCAATGCGCTCGACCTTGGAACCGGTCCTGATATTTATTCCGCGCTTTTTAAGCATGGAGGTCAGAAGCCTTGCAGCCTCGGGTTGTTCGGCGGGAATGAGCGGATCCAGCAATTCGATGACGGTTACTTCAGTACCGAAAGATCTGTAGGCGCTTGCCATCTCCAGCCCAATCACTCCGCCGCCGATAACCACCATTTTCGCAGGCAGTTTTTCAAGGGCTAGCACATCAGTGCTGTCCAGAGAGAACTCCGACCCAGGTATAGGAATCCTGAAGGGTACGGAGCCCGTTGCAATGATTACATTATCGGCTTTATACTCTTCCCCGTTACAAATGGCCCTTCGCGGACCGATAAGCTGCGCTTCCCCCTGAACAACTGTCACACCGCATTTATTCAGTAAGAATGATACGCCGTTTACCAGCTTGTTCACTACCTCATTTTTTTCGGCCTGTATCTTCCTGAAACTGAAGCTGCCGGCTTCCCTGAAAATGCCGCTTTGGGTCAGACTGCGGATTTTTTCTATCAATGCTGCCTTATCAAGAAGATACTTTGTGGGTATACAGCCTACATTGAGGCAGGTTCCCCCCAGTTTCTCCTTCTCGAAAAGCGCAACCTTAAGTCCTCTTTTGGCGGCGGCTATTGCGCTGGAATAACCCCCCGGTCCGCCGCCGATAATAACCAGATCAAACGATTTCACCCTAATCACCCTTTAGTAAAGCATTAACACGGGATTCTCAACAAGAGCCTTCAGCGTCCTGGTGATCTGTGCACCATACGCGCCATCGATAATCCGGTGGTCAAAGGAAGCTGTTACTTTCATGATGGGAACCGACTTCCATTCACCGTCTGCATATACCGGGTTCATGCTGATGCTCCCGAGCGCGAAGATACAGCTTTCCGGAGGATTGATGATAGCTGTGAAATGGTCCACGTCGTACATCCCCAAATTGGATATGGTGACACTTCCGCATCCCATTTCATCGGTTGTCAGCATTCCGGATCTCGCCTTTTCTATCTTATCCTTATATGCCTTTGAAATCTCTTCAAGGCTCATAGAATCGACATTCCTTACGACAGGAACCACAAGGCCGCCGTCCACCGATACCGCCAGGCCTATGTTCGTGTGTTTGTAGATGCGGATCTCATCTCCCTCATACCTGGCGTTCAGTAGAGGATACCGTTTTGCGGTCACGGCAAGGGCTTTGGCAATGATGTCGTTGTAGGATACCTTGCTGTTGTGGATCCTTGCTATCTCGTCCCTCAGCGCAATGGCCTTTGTCATGTCGATACTGAAGGTTACCTGGAATGCCGGGATGGTCCGGACGCTCTCCAGCATCCTCCTGGCAATGGCTGCGCGCATCTTTGTCATAGGCAGCACTTCATATTCCTGCGCTGCATCCGGGGTTTTCTCCTGGTGGGCTTTTATGTAAGCCTCCACGTCGGATTTCTTTATGATGGTGCCCTTCGCGGGCTTTACCAGGGAAAGGTCTACATTGGCCTCGCGGGCGAGCTTCTTCGCGTTAGGCATGGCAGGATACTCCGTGGACTTGCTTTCCACGGGCGTCTTATCAACCGGAGCCTTTTCGGCAGGTTCAGCGCCCTCCTTTGCCACAGGCCCTTTGAGTATAGGTATATATTCGTCGTCTTCCACGGATTGCGCTGGTTCTTGACGCACCGGCTCTATGTCTGCCCCCGGACCCTGCTGCCCTTTACCCTGGTAACTCTCCAGATCGCTTTGGTCACCGAGGACTACAAGCACAACGCCTTCGCTTACCGTATCGCCCTCGCTCACAAGAATATCCAGCACAATGCCCGATGTATAGCTCTCTATCGGCAGTATCGCCTTGTCGGTCTCGACTTCCATCAGGATATCGCCACGATTGACCTTGTCTCCCCTGGCCACCTTAAGCTTCGTTATTACTGCCCGGTCAGTGGTTTGACCCGCATTAGGCATCTTTATCTGTTTAACCATCTTTTCACCTTCAATCCAAGTTATCAGTCGCTCGATGACTACATTTCCGCAAGAACCCTGGCAGTCTTAACAATCCTTTCGGTTGAAGGAATTACATACTCCTCGAGGGGCGGCGAGAACGGGATAGGGGTATCATATGCAGCGACACGGCATATCGGAGCATCCAGGAGATATATCTCGTGCTCTGCTATGTAAGCCGCAAGCTGCGCGCCCCAGCCCAGGTTGTAATGGTCCTCGTGGATGATCATAAGCTTGCCGGTCTTGCGCAATGACTCTATAACGGTGTCGTAATCGAAAGGAACCAGTGTACGGGGATCGATCACTTCACAGCTTATACCTTCTTTTTCGAGGATCTCAGCTGCCTGAATGGCACGGTGGCTCATAAGAAGGTTGGCCACAATGGTTATGTCCTTGCCTTCGCGGCGGATAGCTGCCTTTCCGAAGGGAATGATGTATTCCTCGTCGGGAATTTCGCTGGAGGCGTTGATCGCTCCCGCCTCTTTCCGGGAGCTGCCGTAAAGCAGCTTGTGCTCAAAGAAGATTACGGGGTTATCATCACGGATAGCCTGCTTCATGAGGCCCTTGGCATCATATGCCGTGGACGGGCAGACAACCTTGAGGCCCGGAACATGAACAAAATAGCTTTCAGGGCTTTGGGCATGCTGCGCGCCGCGGTTGGTGGCACCGCATGGGGCGCGCATCACCATAGGAACCTTCACTTGCCCCCCGGACATATAACACATCTTTGCTGCCTGATTCACAAGCTGGTCCATCATGCAGAAAAGAAAATCTGAGTATTGCAGATCCGCTACGGGGCGCATCCCCACCATTGCGGCTCCTACGCAGACGCCTGCTATCAGGATTTCAGAAATAGGAGTATTGATCACTCTTTCAAAACCAAACTCGTCAGCTAGGCCTTTTGTAACGGTAAAAGCTCCGCCCATACCGCCCGGTATATCCTCATCCTCTCCGATACAGAATACCGTGGGATCTCTTCTCATTTCTTCGGCTATGGCACTTTTAAGTGCGTCCGCAATTGACATTACAGCCATCAGTCATTACCTCCCTGCCAAAAGATATCTTCCAGTGCTGACTCCAGTGCCGGGAAAGGAGCGTTCTTGGCATATTCCACCGCTTCCTTGATCTCTTCAGTTATCCTGTTCTCTATTGCGGCCAGCTCTGCCTCGGTCGCAACCTTCTCCTCGAGTATCCTGTTTCTGAACAGGGCGATGGGATCCCTCGCATACCATGCCTCTTCCTCCTCCTTCGGCCTGTAGCCGCAGGCATCGTTACGGGAGTGGCCGCACCGGCGATAGGTCTTGAGCTCGATTATGGTCGGACCTTCTCCCTTCCGCGCACGTTCTATGGCTCTCCGGGCAGCCTCGTTGACTGCCAGGACGTCATTACCGTCCACCACTTCGGCGGGAATGTTATAGGCAGCCGCACGGTCGGCAGCGGGATTTTCCATGTTGCAGGTGATCTTGATGGAAGTCGTGGCGGAATAAAGATTGTTTTCGCAGGCGTAAATGACCGGGAGTTTCCATGTGGCCGCAGCGTTCATGGCTTCATGGAACGCTCCCTCGTTGGTGGCTCCGTCGCCGAAGAAACATACAACTACATTGTCCTTCTTCTGCATCTTGAACGCCAGGGCAACGCCTGCCGCGATTGGTAAGTTCCCGCCGACAATCGCATTGGCGGTCATCGCCCCCACTGTGAAATCTCCGGTATGCATGGCGCCGCCTTTACCCTTGCAGCAGCCTTCGGCCTTTCCAAACATTTCGCACATCATGGACTTAAGCGATACGCCTTTGGCAAGGTCATGCCCTGCGGGCCTGTGGGTAGTTGCCATATAATCGTCTTTTCTCAGATCATAAAGCATACCGACAGCGCATGCTTCCTGGCCGGTGCTCTGGTGAATGGTTCCCGGCATTATGCCTTCAAAAAAAAGATAGTAGATTTCCTCTTCATATGCACGGATCAGATACATCTTTTCGTACATATCAAGGGCTCTTTCCTTGCTTGGAATTTTTATCAATTTATATCCACCCTTTCTTGATGTAATTGCATTGTTAGCGGCTTTTCCCCATCTCTTACTGCCAATACAGTATTAGTGTAAACAAGATGCAATATAGGAGTTATATGTAATCACATTTTCCCGGACCTCCTGCCCGGCAGGCATCCAAACTTTTCACCTCGCTTCCGCCGCATAGTGTTAGTAGTATCCGTCAGCCTTATGGGCGCGATCATGCGTTTATGAGATGCGCCGGAAGATGGTGCCCCTATTTCAGCAGTGCATCCATGGCGGTACCATCAGCCTCCGGTAACTCCACTCCAAGCAATTTGGCAAAGGTAGGAGCCTCATCTATTATGCGCCCGCGTTCCAGTTTCACATTCTTCTTAAAGTCCGGCCCCTTGGCCAAAAAGACGGGTTGCGGACCATAATCGGGCATGTATCCGTGGGTTGCCCTTCCGAACCGATAATCGCTCACGTCGAAATTCTGTACCAGGGGCCGCACCGCACGGTCGCCGAAGGAAGTATATCCGTCGCTTTCAATGACAAAGCTGAAATCGCCTTTCAGCCTTTCTTCCTCCCAGGCTTCTTCCGCAGTATAAATCCGGCCTATGCCATATACCCCTTCATCCTGGAGTTTTTTCAGGCATTCATAAACAGCCTTCTTCAACGATTCATCACTGGGGTCACTCAGGAACACGCTGGAAGACATGGCATTGGAAAGGCAATATGCGCGCCAGTCCTTTACCGTTCCGTCTGGCTCAGCATCGATGAATCCGTTGTCGGCCAGCAGCACATTCAGGTTTACGACCCTGCAGATATCACGCTGTCCATGGTCGCTCGTCAGCACGATATTCGTTTGGCCGGCCATGCCCGCAT
Organism: Clostridiaceae bacterium; assembly: GCA_012719645.1. GTDB lineage: Bacteria > Bacillota > Clostridia > DSM-8532 > DSM-8532 > Thermoclostridium_A. The sequence goes on along the minus strand of JAAXZX010000136.1, from coordinate 10,019 downwards.
CTTCAAGGGCATGCATCAGTTCGCCTATGTACCGGTCCAGGTTCGCCCGCGCCTCGTCAAGGCGTTTGCTGAACACCCCGTAAGAATGGCGGAAGTGGTCGAATGTGCCTGTATGCACAAATGTGACCTCGGGCGCATATTCCCTGATGACGTCGCATGTCACATGAATTATGAATTCATCTACCTGAGGCCATTTCATGAAGTTTTTCTTGCCGCCTTTTTCATAGCCTTCGGGAAGATATTTCGCGTTCCTTTCGATGATGTCCAGCATGGCTTTACTGGAACCGGCATCCGCAAAACTGCTGCGGAGCGTATCTCCGGGCTTCGGCATCCAGTATTCCGGCATGAGCCAGTCCACATCCCTCAAGCCCGCTGTAACGGGCCATGAAATGGCCGCTGTGCTGTATCCTTTCTCCTTTGCCGCGGTAAAAATGTTCTTTACCCTGATAGCATCGCTGAACCACAGCCAATGGCCATCCTTGTTGGTTGTTGTGAACTTGAAGTTGCTGGTTACGCCATGTTTGCCGGCATAACAGCCAGTCATCAGGGTGACATGTATCGGATAGGTAACTGATGGATATATGGTGCGCATCCCGCCCACCACTTCGCAGCAGTTTGCAAAGTATTTCCGGAAATTAGACATCTCCCGTATCGCATCCACATCCTCACAAACCATGGAATCCACTGAAAATACAAGAATGCGTTTTTTCACCGGTTACATCTCCTTATAAAGGCCTTTTTCTCACTAATAGTTAAGCACCGCACGCACCGCGCGGTCCCAGCCGTCCATCTTCCTGCGCCTTTCTTCCCCGCTCATGCTGGGATAGAAATACTGCTTCTCCCTTCTGCGCTCCAGATCCTCCGGATCATACATCCCAATCCTGATACCGGCTATCTGGCCCGCGCCCATTCCGGCCAGTTCGTCATACTTGCCCAACACAACAGGCACGTTCATAATATCGCTTTGGAATTGCATGAGATAACGGTTTTTTGTCGGCCCGCCGGCCATACGGATTTCTACGGGGGTCATCCCCGTATCGCTGACCATGGTTCGGACGATGGCAGCAACCTGGTAGCCGATGCTTTCCACTCCGGCACGGACAAGTTCGGCTCTTCCAGTAAGACGGCTCATCCCGATAAATGAGGCCAGGGCGTCATTCTTCCAATACGGCGCCCCGATCCCTGTAAACGCCGGAACCAGGTAGGTCTGGTCCTTTTTATTAGCAGCATATGAAAGCGCCTCGGTTTCGTCTGGGGTCGAAATAAGCCCCAAACCGTCCTTCAGCCATGTGATCACAGCCCCGGCGTAATTAACCACTCCCTCCATCTCATAAACGGTCTTTCCATCCATACGCCAGGCGACTGAAGTGCTGAGGTTCGGGGAAATCGTTATATCCTCCCCAATATTCATCATTACGCAGGTACCGGTACCGTGGCCGGCCATGCAGCTTCCGGGCGTATAGCACCCATGGGCGAACAACACTCCCATGGAATCCCCTATCACGCCGCAGACAGGTACCGGACGCTCCAGCAGGCCGAACAAATCCGTTTCACCGTAATTGCCATTGGAATCGCACAGTTCCGGCAAAACCGACATGGGTATGCCGAAAATACGACATACTTCCTCATCCCAGGTCATCGTATTAATATTAAGCAACTGGGTTCGCGACGCGTTGCTGTAGTCTGTTTTATGGCTTTTCCCGCCGGTAAGCTGCCAGACGGTCCAGCAATCCATGGTTCCTATGCAGATCTCCCCGCGCCTGGCCTTTTCCAGCGAATCAGGATGATTTTCAAGTACCCAGGCCACCTTTGCCGCGGAAAAGAACGGTGAGGGAGCGAGTCCGGTTCGCTGCTGGATATGTTTAAAGCCCCCCCTTGCTTCAATCCTGTCACACAAATCCGCAGCACGGTTACACTGCCACACGATGGATTCGCATACAGGCCTGCCTGTACTGCGCTCCCAAACCGCTACGCTTTCTCTCTGATTGGTCACTGCCACGGCGGCAATATCTCCGGGATCAATACTGCTCTCTTTTATGACCTCATGCACAACACCCTTTATATTCGAGGCAATTTCCATGGCATCATGCCCCACCCAGCCCATATCGTTAATGAGCTGCCGATGAGGTTTGCCTTTGCTGAAATACAACTGCCCCGATTCATCCAGCAACAAACCTTTGGTCGATTGCGTACTTTGATCTATAGCCAAGACATATCTTTTTTTCACAGAACTCATCCCTCATGCGCAAACAATCGGTTTGCGCCATCCGTAATATGGCATATATAATAAGTCTCACCTGCCGGAACTGTTTACAGTATCACCGTTGCTTTCCTTGTGCCCCGAAAGTGTTCTGTTTATTGAATCACATAATTCCCGTCTTCCGAATGGTCATCAAGGAAAGAGATATCTCGCAGGAACTGTGTCTGTATATCGTAAGTCCCGTCCCCCGCGGTAGAGATCCTGATCGCACCGTCACAGGGAGTATAGAAAACCTTTGCTCCTGCAGCCTTAAAGCGCAAAGCGACAGTCTTGCTGCCAATGCTGTCGAACATGCCAACGGCAATCTTTGCACTCATATTCTGCACAAATTTTTTACCGTTGGAAGTATCCTTCCCGTGATGGTTCATCTTCAAAACATCGCTGCGGAGTTCAGCGCCGTATTTCTCTATAATCTTCTGTTCGCCGCTGACATACAGGTCCCCGCTCGACCAGAAGCTGGACTTGCCATAAGTGATACGCATGGCCAGGGACCCGTCATTGGCGTCCTGGTATCCGGCAGCAACTTCTTCCATGTCACCGGGAGCAGGTCCGTAGACTTTAACTTCCACATGTTCGCCGAACATGAAGCTGTCTCCCTCAGCCAGCGCTTTGCTGGGAATACCCAGTTCCTTTACCTTCGCCATTGCGTTATTATAGGTGGCAGAATCGTATTCATGGCCATTTGTATAAACCCGTCCTATTGGGAATTCTTCAGCGATGGATATAAAACCGCCTATATGATCGGCATGGGGATGTGACATCACAAAAATGTCAATTTTCTCAACACCCATCGCCTTGAGGTACTGCACAACTTCCTCACCACCCAGCTTATTGCCGCAGTCGATCAGCATTATTAGCCCTTCCGGGGATGTATATACGCTGCTGTCCCCGGTGGTAACAGCATCGGACCCGGTTCCCATCGGCTGTGTAAGGTAAAGATATCTTACAGTTAACTTTCCTGCGTCCTGGCTGCTGTCAAAAACAGCATCGAAGAATCCCTTGTCGGAGTCATCGGGTTCCCCGGAAGGCGGTTCTGTCTGATCTGCCGGTGAATCAGGCTGATCTGTCGGCGACTCAGCCTGATCTGCCGGTAAACCGTTTGAATACGCAATGGTTTCGCCGGCGGAAACCTTATGGCCTGTCCGGTCCTGCGCAGCTTGCTGGCCTGCACCGCATGCTGCAAGCACGAACACCAGCGCGAATATTACAATAAGAACTTGAGCTTTTTGCTTCAATCTCTTCATTTTGACCCATTCTCCGACTGTTTCGCCAAATTGACGGCAGGGAACTTATTTATGAAAGCGAGGGTAGGGGAACCCCTACCCCCTTTGGAATATGCCGCTTATGTTTCCTTAGTTGGCTGCGTTGTACAGGTCGATAGCTTCCTGGATCATTTCCTCCGATGTCTTGATAACCTTATCCACATCCGCATTAGTATCGGAAGCCACTGTTTCGATCATCAGCTTGTTGGCAGCCTTCATCTCGTTGGAAATGGGAATGTACGGGTTATTGGCAGAGTCATCGGAATTGGCCAGGGAATCGTACACATTCTGTATGGCAGGGAAGGTATTCTTCATATAATCCTGGTACAAGCTGCTGTTGTAGGCCTGCATGTTGGGAGCAAGATATCCGGTGGATACGGCGAAGAACGCGGCCTGGTCGCCGGTGCTGGCGAACTTGATGAATTCATAGGCGCCCTGCATAGCTTCGGGATTACCGTTGTTGCAGATGAATGAACCCGTACCGCCTGCGGGCTCACCTGTGCGCTTGCCGTTCTTGGTGGGTGAAGGCAGAGGAACAATACCTACCTCAAACTTGCCCTCAGCAGCATTCAGGATCTTGGTGGTCATGGAAACAACGCCCATCAGCATAGCGCAATCCCCGGAAGCCATCAGAGGAATGATCTCGCCCTGGTAGTCCGCGCCGTAAGGAACGCATAGTTTCTCGGCGTGAAGCTTCTTATAGACGTCTACCATTGTGTACAGAGCGTTGTAAACGTTCTGATCATCCGTGTAGAGGCATTCTGTAATAGGGCCGCTGTAGCCGTTATCGTTGTTGTATGCCTTTACGCCTTCACGTCCCAGTGAAGCTGTCGGATAGTAACCATCGTTATGGAAGCCGATGCCGAATGTTGTGTAGCCGCCCTTAACCAGCTTCTTGCAAGCCTCATACAGGTCTTCATATGTCTGAATCGACTTGGGATCAATGCCGGCTTTCTTCAACATATCGGCATTATAGAAGATGCCGGGATAGCTGTAGCCGATGGGATAACCGACAAGGTTCCCCTCAGTATCGCAATAAGCCGCACGGATAGCTCCCCAGGTATCCTCCAACTCAGGCCAGCCCTCGGTGTCCTTATCGAGGTATTCCTGCAGCGGTACACAGAAGTCAGCAGCGTCATACATAGCCACGTTTTCCACAGCACCGCTGAACATCGCAGGCAGATCTTTCTGGGCAGTGGACTGCAGCTTGGCGTTAACTTCAGCCTGACCACCCTGGAATATAATGGTGACATGGTACTTGTCCTGAGAAGCGTTGAAAGCGTCGATGATCTTCTGCAGATACTGGATGTTTGTATCGCCGAAGTACGTCCACCAGACGACTTCTACAGGCTCACTGGACCCGCTTGATCCGCCGGAACTGCCGGACCCGCCGGAACCACCCGAACTGTTGGATCCCGAGCTGCCTGATGAGGAAGTACTTGAAGGAGTGCTGCTATTTCCTCCAGCAGGCGTTGAGCTTCCTCCGCAGGCAACCAGGCTTACAGCCATTACCAGTACTAGGATCAACGAAAAGATTTGTTTGATTCTTTTCATTACTATTCTCTCCTTTGCTATTGATTTTAGTTGATCTATTTTAAAGCATTTCTGCTTTCTATGGTGTTAGCACATTCATCCCTTTATGCCGCCGGCTGTCATTCCCTTGACAATATAGTCCTGTCCGAAAATGTAAACTATAACAGAGGGAACTATAGCTACTATTGCGCCTGCAAGGATGTTGCCGTAATTGATGATATCTCCGGTTACCAGCATGCCTATACCGATCTGAATGGTGCGCATTTCATTTGTGTTGGTAACCAGCAACGGCCAGAAGAACTGGTTATATATCTGTACAAAAAGGTATATCGCAAGGGATATGATGGTGGGGATGGACAACGGTACAGCGATACGGAACAGAAACGCCATATCCCCGCATCCGTCAATGGTAGCGGCATCCTTGAAATCCCTTGGGATAGTCAAAAAATACTGGCGCATCAGGAAAATGGCGGTGCCCGAAATCATTGACGGCAGAATCAGTCCTGCATATGTATTGATCATGTTGAGGTTCTGTATGGTAACGTAGTTTGTGATCACCACTACTTCGCCGGGAATCATCATCGTCGATACAACAAGCGTAAACAATAACTTCTTCAGCGGAAAATCAAAGAAGACGAAACCGTACGCAGCCAGGCATGAGATAACAATCTGTGCGAATATGGTCACAAGACAGACGATGACCGAATTCTTGAGGAAGCCTAGCAAAGGCAGCTTCGAGAAAACATTTACGTAGTTCTGCATGGTAAAGGTGCTGCCGAATACCCGTAACGGAAATGTGGACAGCGTCTTCTCGCTCTGGAACGAGAATATAAGGCCAATAATCAAGGGGGAAACAAACAGTAGTCCGATTAATGTCTTGATCAAAAATCCGGCCCATTCTTTGACCTTTTTCTTTTGCCGCAGTGTCAGCATCACTGGTAATGCACCACCTTTTTCTCCATTATGAACTGGATCCTTGTCAGAAAGAAGATCATCCCGAACAGGAACAGTGCCTGAACGCAGGCCGTTTCAAACCGTCCGTTTATGATGGCGTTTTCATAAATGAAATAGATCAGGTTCTTGGTCTGATTCGCAGGTCCGCCACCGGTAAGCAGTTTAATCTGGGCAAAGGCCTTGAAGGAACTGTTGATGTTTAAGAACAGCACAAAGAAAATCTGGGGAGAGGCTATTGGGATAATGATATCCTTTATGCGGCGCAAAGGACCCGCACCCTCGACCCAGGCGCTCTCCAGCACATCTTCGGGCACGTTCCGGAATCCCACCAGCAGGAAAATGAAACTGACACCGACATGCATCCAGATTGTCATCGCACATACCGACCACATCGCATAAGGCATTTCATTGGTCCAGTTTATGGTTGTTCCCAGCAGGTTATTGAGCAGGCCATTGCTCTGCCTGTAAATAAACAGGAAGATCGCCGCGGCCGGGGATGACGCAATAGCCATCGGCAGGGCGTACATGGTCTGGTACAGCTTGGACCATCTCACCTTTTCGGTAGCCAGCAATGCGAATATCATGGCGATTCCAAATGTGAATATCAGGTTGATGCCCGCAATTTTCAACGTAACCACGATAACCTGCCAGAACGAACTCTTGCTCAGCACACGGACCCAGTTGTCGAAGCCGACCCATTTCGTGAAATTGCCGGACTTGTTCGTCAGGGCAAAGGACAGCACGATTGTTTTTATGAAGGGATAATAGGTAAACATACCGAACAGGATTATCGCCGGCAGGATCAACAGGTATGACAATGGTTTGATTCTCTTCCTGCGTCTTGGTTTGCCCAGCAAATCACTTCTTGGTATCATAAACCACAGCCCCCTTTTTTACAGCTTCATCAGTTAACAGTCATGCTAAAACCGGATATTCGCACGGCGGCGGGAACAACTCCAAAGAGAGGTATCCCCTGTGTACGTTCATAAAGTTAAATACAAACCTGTCCACTACGCGCTGCTCCTCGTCATTGGACGGAACACTCATTGTAAGCACCTTTTTCCCTTCGTAGCGGAAAACATGGGCCGCATACCCGAACAATTGCTCCGTGTACCCTTTCCCCTGCAGTTCGGGTATTACATACATCTCTCTGATATGCCCATGATCGCGGGGCATTTCAGGGATGCAGCCCAAATATACATAGCCCGTCGGTTTGTCCTTCAAGCGGCTTATGGCGATATAATCAGGATGGTCCTTCAGGGTTTGTATGACCTGATCAATGTATTCAACAGGATTGAACCCGGTATTACCGCCATGATTCTGTTCAAAATTCGCCAGTGCCAGGTCCAGCAGTATATCTTTTTCCTGTTCAAGATTAATGGGGTACACTGACATATTCACATCATCGTCAGCAACGCCTTCCCATGCACGGCGCAGTTCCAGCGGCAGATGAGAATTGTCGTTCATATACTCGACTGTGAAATTGCCTGATTTGTCTACATGAATCAAACTGACCGACGTGTTGTCCCCATGCCCGACCTTATGTACATCTGATAACGGGCGATTCAGGATCTTGCACAAACCGGCCTTGATGGTACAGGAATGTGATACGCAAAGCGCAGTCCCGTTTTCGCCCACTTCCCGGGCAATACGCCGTAAACCAAATACCAACAGGTCGGCTACCTGTTGAAAGGTTGTGGCTCCTGGTATTTTATGTCTCCACGGCTCCAGCTGCCACAGTATGTATTCTTCGGGGTATTCCCTGGCGATATTGCCCCATGCCATGTCTTCCCAGACTCCCGTAGAGATTTCCCTCAGACACAAGCGGACTTTTACAGGCAGTCCCCGTTCCCTGGCAATAGGTGTGACCGTCATGATTGAGCGGTACGAATCGCTGGAATAGATCCCGTCGATATGGATGCCCTGAAAACGTTGTCGTAGTATCTCGTTCTGCATATACCCCTTGCGGGTAACCAAAGAATCAATATGAGCCTGTGTACGTCGACAGGCATTTCCTTCTGATTCACAATGCCGGATAAGATAAATATTAGTCATTTTATAACCTCATCGCTGCATAAATTTACTAATAATATGACCTTGAGCTTCGCTATTATGAATAGATTATAAAACCATAATGGCCTTGTGTCAATATCATATGCACAAAAAAACGCGAAATACGCCGTTATTTCTTGTGAAAATCAGGTTTTTTGAAATTTATAATATTACTAATAATTTAAAAGGCCTGGCAGTAACTCGCACCAGGGCTCAAGTTTTAAGGATAGACTAAACTGCCACCTTCGATTTACCTTGGAATTCGGCCTTGATACATAAAAAACCTGGAATACACTTGGGAATCGACTGATATCATTAATCCCCATAAACAGGAAGGGATGCTACAAGAAAAAGGCAGCACAAGCTGCCTGGGAATAGCAGCAAGGCCGCCTGAATTAATGAGAGCATTAAACAAGCAGAAGATGGGACTGCTCGATCGGTCATATCAGGCTTACATATATAAACCACCGCTGATGTTCATGGTGTCGCCCGTGATATAGCTTGAAAGGTCACTGGCAAAGAAGAGCACCGCATTGGCAATATCTTCTGCGGTACCATATCTGCCAAGGGGTATATATGCCCTGGGATCCTGCTTTGACCAGGAGAGGGTCTTTCCCATGGGAGTAATAATATTGCCCGGGCAGATAGCATTGGAAGTGATATTATATGCCGCTCCATGCAAAGCAAAGCATTTGCTCAGCGCCACTACCCCTGCCTTTGCCGCAGCATATGAGGCGTCAGAACTGCGGCCACCCCTCAATGCCGCCAGCGAAGAGATATGTACCAGCCTGCCGTAATTCTGCTTCTTCATTATTTTGAAAACCGCCTGGGTACAGAAAAAAACAGATTTGAGATCTATATTAATCATCCTGTCCCAGCTTTCCTGTGTGATCTCCTCGATAGGCAGAGAGCCGGTAATCCCGGCATTGTTCACCCATATGTCGATTCGATTGAAGATGTCATTTATCCCATGGACTTTTTCCTCGATATTATCAAAGTCAGCTACATCAAAAAATACAGCTTCAGCCTTGCCGCCATTGGCGCAAATGTCATTGGCCACCTTGCGGGCAGAATCCAGGTTTATATCCGTAACGACCAGCTTAGCTCCGAATTCCGCCAGGCGACGGGCAATTGCCTCTCCGATACCTCGTCCTGAACCGGTTACAACAGCCACTTTGTCCTCCAGAAACATATGGTTCATATTATTTCTCCTTTCGTGGAATCAAAAATCGATTTGCGGTTGCACTGCCCAATCATTAGTTTATATATTACTAATAATACATTACAATTATAGTATACTTTTGCTGTTAACCGGCGTCAATGGTTTCCTTGTAAGTATTTATATTAGCCACTTTAACAAAGTCATAAATTTAGTAATATATTATTGACCTTGCCGCATAAAAAAACTATAATCTAAATGTATATTAAACAGTCTTCAGACGTTGGGCAGCAAATGAAGAAATAGGTCAATTGAAAAAGTAAATTCCACTTTGCAAAAGAAAATTCCACAGATTTTGTGAGACGAGAAAGAACCTGCATTTGGTGATATTGTGACTGATAAGTTATGGACCAAAATATAGCGATGATGTAATTACATGGCTGATAAAGAAGCTGAATAAGTATAAAATGTTAGTCTTTAAACCCGATTTAGGGTATGATAAACTAAAAGTGAAATATTACTTGGCTTTTTGAAAAAGTTAATTCCACCCCTAATAGATAGATGTTTAGTTATAGTGGGTGGCGTTTCTTAATTAGATATTTATTTAAGAAGTGATGGACGAAGAGTGACCTTATCGGGCGGGATAAGTTCTACGTCTATCATTTTTAATATTTCTTCCCCATAAAGGGAAGCAAAGACCTCATAAGGTGTTTTATCCCCGAGATTCGGCCTGCTGTAGGAGTTAATGTGGCTCATCATAAGATTAATGTGCTCTTGAGTAAAATCATCAAGGGAAGTT
>JAAXZX010000024.1 GCA_012719645.1 Clostridiaceae bacterium | reverse complement strand
TACAGGGATGACACGGTCTGGTCAATGAATACGCCTGGCGCCAATCCATACCTTGAGCTCAAGGGATTCGAGGTCTTCGGCAAAACCTTCGGCATGGTAGGGTACGGGGCCGTTGGCAGGAAACTTGCCGGGATTCTGCTTGCCATGGGTATGAAAATACTGGCCTTTGATCCCTATGTACAGCCGGAGGAACTCCTGGCTGACGGTATAGAGCCGGCATCCATGGAAGATGTGTTTTCATGCTCAGATTTTGTCTCGATCCAGTGCAAGGTCACGGAGAAAACCAGGGGAATGATCGGGGCCCGTGAATTCTCGCTTATGAAGCCCACTGCCATCTTCATCAACACGGCAAGGGGGATAATCGTTGACCAGAAGGCGCTGGTGGAAGCGCTGACCGAAAAAAGGATTGCCGGGGCGGTCCTGGATGTTTTCTGGGAAGAGCCGCTTCCTTCAAACCATCCGCTGCTCGGGATGGACAACGTGCTTATCACGCCCCATATCGCAGGGGCATCCAGTGACGTTCCGGTCCAGCATTCGCTGATGGTTGCCGATGAAATATCCCGCTATGTAAATGGTGAACGCCCGAAGCGCCTGTTCAACAGGGAAGTAATGAAAAATGGCTGAACGGCTGCGCATGGCTGCAGGCCGGACGATGGAACATGAAGAAACCGGAGGAGAAAAAGACATGAAGACATTGGTTACCGCAAGATTTGACAAAAGGTACCTTGACGAACTTAAAACCATAGCCACCGATCTGCGTTTTGACGGATACGGCGTTCATGGAGTCAAGATGGAAACAGGGGCTTTGATCAGGGCATTGGAAGGCGTGGAACTCCTGATCACGGAATTTGAGGATATCACCCGGGAGGTGCTGGACCAGGCCGATTCGCTGAAAATAATCGTCTGCTGCCGTAATGAGGCTTTTGCAAGCGTGGATATCGATGCTGCCACCCAAAAGGGTATTCCGGTCATCTGCGCAGGAGGAAGGAATGCCGTTGCCGTGGCCGAACATGCCATAGCCCTCTTGATGTGCGTTTCCAAGAATATAGCTCTCACCGACCATCTGCTGAAATACACCGATGAACTGACCAACTGCACCTACAGCGACAAGCAGGGAGAGCGAAGGAACATCATCTCGGAGTGGTCTCTCGACCCGAGGGCGCCCTTTGCCCTGTATGGCGGCGGACCCGAGATGTACGGCAAGATATTCGGGCAGATCGGGTTTGGCTCCATCGGAAGGGAAGTGGCCAAACGTGCTTATGCCCTGGGTATGAAGCTTTTAATATACGATCCCTATGTAAAACAGGAAGAGGTTGAACACCTCGAAGCGAAGATGGTGGACCTGGAAACCCTGATGCGCGAATCCGACTTCATTTCAGTCAACTGCAATGTTACGCCCGAGACCAGGGGAATGATCAGCCGGGAAATGATAAACCTGATGAAACCTACCGCATACCTGGTGAACACGGCCAGGGCGCCAATCATGGATTACGACGCCCTGTATGACGCGCTTAAGGAAAAACGCATTGCCGGCGCCGGGCTTGACGTGTTCCCCGTTGAGCCCATACCTGCCGGGGACAAGCTTCTTGGTCTGAAAAACACAGTGCTGACGCCGCACCTTGCGGGATCTTCGAGGGATATTATAGGGCACCAGACAGAAATAATCCTGGGACAACTGAAAATACTGCTGAGTGGGGGCAAACCGCGCTTAATATGCAACCCACAGGTGATTAAGGCATGATATATACGCTGGGGATTGACATCGGCACTACCAACGTAAAATGCGTACTGTTCGGGGAAGGACCGAAAGCTGTGGCAGAAGCGGCATACGAATACCCTACCGTTTTTCCTGCACCTTCATGGGCCGAGCAGAACCCCGACCACTGGTGGGAAGGATCAATAGCCACCATAAGATCCGTGCTTTCCCAAAGCGGGATCGACGCCTCCGGCATCAGGGCTGTTGCCGTAAGCTGCCAGTCACCCTGCGCGCTTCCTGTTGACAGAAACGGCGATCCCCTTCACGATGCGCTTATCTGGATGGACAGGAGGAGCACGGAGGAACTGGAACTGCTGGACAGGATCGTGGGTTCACAAAGGATCTTCGAGATTACCGGAAACCGTCCGGATACCTATTTCATGCTCTCCGAGCTCCTGTGGCTAAGGCGGCGCCATCCTGAACTCATGGATAAGACATATAAAATCCTCCAGGTCAACGGATATGTCAACATGAAGCTTACAGGGGAATTCACCATAGACAGTTCCAACCTGTCCCTCACACAGGTCAACGACCTGAAAGGGAACTGCTGGAGCAGGGAACTGGCTGAAGCCATTGATGTCGACCCATCCGTATTGCCGCAGGTTTACGATTGCGGGGAAGTTATCGGATATGTCACGCGCAAGGCGGCGGAACTTACAGGTTTAAAGGCGGGCACACCGGTCCTGGCAGGCGCTGTGGATGCCTCAGTGGCGGCGCTGGAAGCAGGCGTCCAGCAGAATATCGCCCTTGAGATGACCGGCACGTCATCGGTCATGCTCATTGGCCTGAGCGAGCCGCTGACCACCATCAGGCTTTCCCACCTTACCGGTGTAAACGACCATATCCATTACCTGTATGGGGCCATGAGCTCCACGGGAGGATCCCTGAAGTGGTTCAGGGACACTCTGTACGGCGGGGAAACGCGGGAGAGGAACGCATACGCCCGCATGGACGCGGAGGTTGAGGAAAAGGCGCCTGAACCTGCCCATCTGTTGTTCCTGCCGTACATGGCAGGTGAAAGGGCGCCCATATGGAACCCGGACGCGCGGGGAGTCTTTTTCGGGCTCAGTATGGGCACCAGCCGGGCCCAGATGATCCGGGCAATCATGGAGGGAGCGGCCTTCGCACTGCTTGACAACCTGGAGGAGGCGGAGAAAACCGGTCTGCGCCCGCAGCAGGTATATGTGCTGGGAGGATGCAGCAACAGCGATATATGGCTGAGAATCAAGGCCTCGGTCATCAACAGGGAGATCATCGTGCCCTGTAATACCCTCGGGGCGCCGGGCGGCCTGGCATGCCTGATGGCAGCGTTTACCGGGGAGTATGATACGCCTGAACAGGCTGCCGCGGCAGGCTTCAAGGTCGCGAAAAGATTTGAGCCGGTTGATGCCTGGGCGGACAGGTACAGGGAACTGTACCGGGAGTTCAAGCAGCTCTATGGCTCTGTGGAACACAATTTCAAATCCTTTTCCGCACTTGCTGCAATCACCTGATGAAAAAGCCGGATTAACCGGCAAGGGGATCGGACAATCCTTCCTTTCGGGGGCGACTGTCAAAAATAACTTTCAATGCAAACATGGGAATGGTATATTTACCATGGGGGGGTAGTTGACATGCTTGGTATGCATCTGTTAGGCATCTATGAGAAGGCGCTTAATCCTGAAGACAATTGGTATCAGCGGCTGGAGAAGGTAAAGAAACTCGGATTCGACTTTCTTGAGATTTGCATAGACGAGAAGGACGAACGCCT
>JAAXZX010000023.1 GCA_012719645.1 Clostridiaceae bacterium | reverse complement strand
TTTATTTTCCCAAGGCTTGCACACCACTTTTTTTCGTGTTATTTTACACTTAAGTCGTTTCCATTTGTAGGTTTTTTCTTTTTTAAACCTACCAGAGGTCTTTCAGGTCTCATTTCTTTCATACTAAGTTAACAGAGCCTATATTTTAGCTTCTCCCTTTCCATAATGAAATCAAATCTTCTCTTATCTCGTCATAATGAGGACCGGTAAGGCCAAAGTCCATCTCCTTGTATGTCCAGAGAGCACAGCCTATATTGAACTCCCGGAAAACCCTGTCCACATCTTCAAACCATCTGAGCGTATCCTTAACAGGCGCCTGGTCGATGACGCCGAACTCGCCGCAGTATAGCCTGACACCGGCTCTTTCCGCAGCCTTTACAGCTTCCAGAATCATCTCCCGTAAAAATTCGGATCCCATGGTAAGGGATTGGGCATTTACAACAGGCTCTCCCTGAATTCCCAGGGCAGCCGACTGTTTCCGGTAGTATTCCATGGATTCCGGATAGAAGATATCTTTCTCTTTATCGATTTTCTCGACCCAGTATGCCTTTTGATGCGTGAAAACCAGGGGTTCATAAAAATGAAATGTAAATATGGTGTTATTATCCTGTGGGATCTCCAGGTACTTCAGCGTATCGGCGCTGTTCCACCTGATGCCGCCATAGATAATCGGCGTTTCCTTTGCTATACTGCGGATCACCGATACTGTTTCGCGTATCAGTTCATTCCATGATTCCGTGTTTTCTTCTTCAACCACTTCGTTTAGAAGCTCGAAGGCCACATGCCCGCAGTTCCCATACTCTTTGGCCAGGTTCGTCCAAAGATTTGTGAACCGCTGCTTCAGTCCGGCATGAGAGAACAGGTTGTTCTTTGACTTGTCGCCGGCATTGTTGAAATCATAGCCATAGGCCTTGTGAAGATCCAGCACCAAATCCAAATGGTATTTCTGGCACCATGAAACCACCTGGCTTACTAATGCGTAACCTTCGGGTTTCTTTGCGCCCTCATCGGTCTCCAGGACTTCGTAATCAATGGGGAGGCGGATATGGTCAAAGCCCCACTCCGCGATTCTTTGAATATCTTCCTCCCCGATAAAACTCCGGTAATGCTCCTGGCTGTGGACACACTGGGATAAATAGCCTCCGATATTGATTCCCCTGTGAAGAATAATCATAAGCGTTGGTAGACTCCTTTTCATATTGTTAATTTAAGTTTGTCATGAACCTGAAGAAGAGTATATCGTTTTTATTTCATAATTATCGTTTTTATGATATGATCATACCTATGGACATGAGGCTGGAACTATTTGGTTATCAGTGTATGCTGCAATAAGGGGGAACGCCTGCATGAATATTGGCCGGGAATTGTTTTATAAAGAATTTGTCCGGCGGGAAAGCAATATATTTCGTGCTCCATACAACCCGGAGCTGGAATTCTACTCAGTCATCAAGTCAGGAAACGTCGCTAAAACACGCGAGTTATGCAGGGAGTCCCTGCTGGATAAACCCGGGCTTGGGGCATTGTCGGAGGATTACCTTCAGAATATCAAATATCACTTTGCTATTACAGCGGCGCTGGTGGCAAGGTATTGCATAGAAGGCGGCATGGAATTGGCTGTTTCCTTCGGCTTGAGTGATTTTTACATCCAGAAGGCGGATAAGTGCAAGACGCCGCAAGAAGTGGCGGATCTTCATCCCGTCATGTGCCTTGATTATGCAAGGAGAATGAGAAACCTGAGGAAAAACAGGGTATGCTCCAGGCATGTTGCAAGCTGCATTGACTATATCTATGATCATCTGCACACACGCATTACAGTGGAATTCCTTGCCGGATTTGTCGGGTTAAGCCCTTCCTATCTCTCCCGGCTGTTTAAAAAAGAAACCGGTTATTCCGTAAGTGAATATATCCAGGCAAGAAAAATTGACACGGCGAAAAACATGCTTGTTTACTCCGACCATAGCCCGTCCCAGATTGCCTCAATACTGGCTTTTCCAAGTCAGAGCTATTTCACCGAAGTTTTTCGCAAACACACCGGAATGACGCCGCTCCGGTACCGGGCTCAGCATTTCCGAATGATTGAAATAGGCCGTAAGAGCTAACACAAACCAAGGGGACCACACAAACCAAGGGGACGGTTCCCGTGGTTCGAACAGACCACGGGGACGGTTCCTGTGGTTTGCCCGACCACAAGAACCATCCCTGCGGTTGTATTCAGCAGCAATGACTGAAACGTTTCTTAACCTGCTAAACCCCTAAGATGGCGAAGATGATAATCAGTAGGACGACTATTACAACAGCCAGGAATGAGATAAGGAATATCAAGGTTATATCGGTACCGTTGCCTGTTATGTTAACCGGACCGTTGGGCACATTCGGATCATCAATGGTAACAATGGTTGTGGGATCTATATTGGTGGTTTCACCCTCAACGTTTGACTCCACAAGTTTAATATGGTACTTGTCGATACTGGCGCCATTTAAGTTTTCCAGGGCCCAGCCGGCCGGATCGGCGTTTGTGATGTTGGAATGCAGGATATTGATGTTACTCGTGCTGTCTCCCCTTAAAACTACCGTACCAATTGTGGAGTTAGAGTTCAGTATGCTGTTGTTGATGGTGACGGAGCCAGTATCGGCAATGTTACCAACATTCTGTCCGCTGCGGACGGCATAGCCTGTCACGTCGAACTTGCAACTGTCGACCACCAAATTTCCCGTATTGCCATAGTAGTTCACACCGCCGGCAGTATTGCTGAGGACGCAGTTCTGAATAAAGGCATAGCCACTCACGGCCTTGAGCTGGGCCAGGCTGTGCATATCAGTTGCGGTGCAGTTCATGATGGCAATGTTCCTTGAACCGCCGGGCACGCTATCAACGGCTACGGTAAAATCATATATACCCTTGAAGGTGCAGCCGTTGATGGTGATATTATGGGGATAGCAGTTCCCAGCATATGGCGGTATTTGGACAAAATAAATGCATCGTTGTTGTGCGCCTGAGGTCAGATCGAAATTGAGACCTTCTATCAGCAGTGTTGCAGAGTTGTTTAATTGTCCTCTTCCGTCAATGTTGATGGTATTTGTGAATGTGACTGTTGCGCCAGCCTGGGGTCGTATTACGATATTCTTGTCCAAATGCTGTATTACATCAAGCGGATCTGTAACCGTTCCCGCTGCTATTTCAACCACGAAATCGGTTCCCGCGTTTGCTTCAATTGCATC